>NZ_JBVHLF010000012.1:0-3368 GCF_055559155.1 Kitasatospora sp. NPDC024654 | reverse complement strand
GGGCGCAGCCGCGATACACGGCGCGTGCGATCCCAGCACGAGGGCGCACAACCCCCCCCCCCCCCCGCCCCCGCCGCGCCCCCCCCCCCCCCCCCCCCCCCCCCCCCCCCCCCCCCCGGTTCCGGGAGCTCAGGCGCTCTTGTCGCGCCGCTCGCGCTTGATCATGTCGCGCGGGACCAGGGTCGGGATCGCGTGCTTGGAGACCACGTCCCCGGTGACCACGACCCGGGCGACGTCCTGGCGGGAGGGCACCTCGTACATCACGGACATCAGCACCTCCTCCATGATCGCGCGCAGGCCACGGGCGCCGGTGCCGCGCAGGATCGCCTGGTCGGCGATGGCCTCCAGCGCGTCCCGGCTGAACTCCAGCTCCACACCATCGAGTTCGAACAGCTTGCGGTACTGCTTGACCAGCGCGTTCTTCGGCTCGGTGAGGATCTGCAGCAGCGCCTCGCGGTCCAGGTTGTGCACGCTGGTGATCACCGGGAGACGGCCGATGAACTCCGGGATCATCCCGAACTTCACCAGGTCCTCCGGCATCACCTGGCGGAAGTGGTCGCTCGCGTCGACCTCCCGCTTGGAGCGGATGGTCGCGCCGAAGCCGATGCCCTTGGCCCCCGACCGGCCCTCGATGATCCGCTCCAGGCCGGCGAACGCGCCGCCGACGATGAACAGCACGTTGGTGGTGTCGATCTGGATGAACTCCTGGTGCGGGTGCTTGCGCCCGCCCTGCGGCGGCACCGAGGCGGTGGTGCCCTCCAGGATCTTCAGCAGCGCCTGCTGCACGCCCTCGCCGGAGACGTCCCGGGTGATCGACGGGTTCTCGCTCTTCCGGGCGACCTTGTCGATCTCGTCGATGTAGATGATCCCGGTCTCGGCCTTCTTGACGTCGTAGTCGGCCGCCTGGATCAGCTTGAGCAGGATGTTCTCGACGTCCTCGCCGACGTAGCCGGCCTCGGTCAGCGCGGTGGCGTCGGCGATGGCGAAGGGGACGTTCAGCATCCGGGCCAGGGTCTGCGCGAGCAGGGTCTTGCCGGAGCCGGTGGGACCGAGCAGCAGGATGTTGGACTTGGCCAGCTCGATGGCGTCCTCGCGGCCGTTGCCGCCGCTGCGGCCGGCCTCACCCGCCTGCACCCGCTTGTAGTGGTTGTAGACCGCCACCGACAGCGCCTTCTTGGCGAGGTCCTGGCCGACCACGTACTGGTCGAGGAACTCGTAGATCTCGCGGGGCTTCGGCAGCTCCTCGAAGCGCACCTCGGAGGTCTCGGCGAGTTCCTCCTCGATGATCTCGTTGCACAGGTCGATGCACTCGTCACAGATGTACACGCCTGGGCCGGCGATCAGCTTCTTCACCTGCTTCTGCGACTTGCCGCAGAACGAGCACTTGAGCAGGTCGCCACCGTCTCCGATGCGTGCCACGAGGTGCTTCCCCTTCGCCAGGGGCCCCGCGGGGGTCCGGGGCCTGGTGCTGTGGACCGGGCGCCCGCCCGTGCGGCGGTTCGGTCTCGGTATCCGACGGTACTCTGCCGATTCGCAGAATCAGCCGTCTTCGACAGCTCTGCCGTACGCCCTGGGCGAATTGATACCGAACAGATGCTGTCGACGCCGGGCCCGGGCCCGGCGGAGGCGGGGCGTACCCGGTGGTACGCCCCGCCCCGGCGCGCGTGTGCCGACGGACGGCGTCAGTCGGTGAGCGACTTCTTGCGGGTCGAGATGATCTGGTCGACCAGCCCGTACTCCAGGGCCTCCTCGGCGGTGAGGATCTTGTCCCGCTCGATGTCGTCGCGGACCTGCTCGATGTCCTTGTTCGAGTGCTTGGCCAGCATGGTCTCCAGCTGCTCGCGCATCCGGAAGATCTCCTTGGCCTGGATCTCCAGGTCGGAGACCTGGCCACGGCCGGTCTCGGTGTACGGCTGGTGGATCAGGATCCGGGCGTTCGGCAGCGCCATCCGCTTGCCGGGGGTGCCGGCCGCCAGCAGCACGGCCGCGGCGGAGGCCGCCTGGCCCATGCAGACCGTGGTGATGTCCGGCTTCACGTACTGCATGGTGTCGTAGATGGCGGTGAGCGCCGTGAAGGAGCCGCCGGGCGAGTTGATGTACATCTGGATCTCGCGGTCCGGGTCCATCGACTCCAGGCAGAGCAGCTGGGCCATGATGTCGTTCGCCGAGACGTCGTCCACCTGCGAGCCGAGGAAGATGATGCGCTCCTCGAACAGCTTGGCGTACGGGTCGTACTCGCGGATGCCCTGCGAGGTGCGCTCGACGAAGCGCGGGACGATGTAACGACCCTCGGCGCGGGGGCCCTGGTGCTCGCCGCGGGGGGTGATGGGAAGGTTCATTGCGGGTCCGTCCTCCGGATGCGTGCCGACGTGTCTGGGATGCGGGGCGTGGGCGCTCAGGCGCCGGTGCCACCGCCGCCGGGAACGTCCGCGGCGCTGTGCATGATGTCGTCGATCAGGCCGTACTCCTTGGCCTCCTCGGCGGTGAACCAGCGGTCCCGGTCGGAGTCCTTGGTGATCTGCTCGAAGGTCTGGCCGCTGTGGTGCGCGATCAGCTCGGACATCCGCTGCTTGGTGCGGAGCAGTTGCTCGGCCTGGATCCGGATGTCGGTGGCCGAACCACCGAGGCCCGCCGAGGGCTGGTGCATCAGGATGTTGGCGTTCGGCAGCGAGAAGCGCTTGCCGGGGGTGCCCGCGGTCAGCAGGAACTGGCCCATCGAGGCCGCCATGCCCATCGCGATGGTGACCACGTCGTTCTTGATGTACTGCATGGTGTCGTAGATCGCCATGCCGGCCGTGATCGAGCCACCGGGGGAGTTGATGTAGAGGAAGATGTCCTTTTCCGGCTCGGCGGCGAGCAGCAGCAGCTGAGCGGTGATCTTGTTGGCGATGTCGTCGTCGACCTGCTGGCCGAGGAAGATGATGCGCTCGTTGAGCAGCCGGTTGTAGACCTGGTCGCCCAGTCCGCCGAGCACGTCACCACCGGCGGCGCGCGGCGTCATGAGGCCAGGCATCTGCATCTGCGGGAACGTCACTTAGCCACCTGCTCAGTCGATTCGGACGGTCCGTCTGTTCGACCGTCACTACGTCACATACGGGGACCGGGGCGGGCACCCTGGCGCGGGCCTGCGCCGGGCCGCCCTGCCCGCACGGTTGAAAGCTTGCCTTCCTCGACCCTAACGCGCAGGCCCCGCCCCACCATCCCCCACGCAGAACTGTTCGCTGTGAGCGCAGGGTCACCGGGGACGGCAGAGCAGGCAGGGGGTGGCGGAGCACGGCGGGGGGGGGGGGGGGGGGGGGGGGGGGGGGGGGGGGGGGGGGGGGGGGGGGGGGGGGGGGGGGGGGGGGGGGGGGGGGGGGGGGGGGGGG
>NZ_JBVHLF010000011.1:0-157795 GCF_055559155.1 Kitasatospora sp. NPDC024654 | reverse complement strand
CCGACGCGCAGTCCTACCCGACACCGCCCCGGGAACGGACCAACGCGACATCACAGGCATGAGATCAACCGGCCGCTGCCGTGAAACATCGAGGCCGGCGCCTGGGAATCCGTCGACTGGCGCCCTTTCGATCTCATCGGCATCGACGCCTACCGGGACGTCCACAACGCCAGCACCTTCCGCTCCGACCTGCGCGAGCACTTCCACCACGGCAAGCCCGTCGCCATCACGGAGTTCGGCACCTGCGCCTACCGAAGGGCGGGTGAACTCGGTGGCATGGCCTGGCGACCGCCACACGGAGCGATCCCGGACGAGGACGAACAGGTGCGCTACCTTGTCGAACTCACGGACATCTTCGAGGCCGAAGGGGTGGACACCGCACTCTGGTGCTCCTTCGCCAACTACGACAAGCCCGGACCGCAGGACATGGCCTCCTACGGCGTCGTCCGCGTGCTCGACGACACCCGATGGGAGCCCAAGAAGGTATTCCACACCATGGCGGCCAGATATGAACGCCGCTGATCCACCAAGAGGCCGCGGCGCCCCAGGGCGACAGAGCGTCACCGGCGAACGGCGGCACGGTCCACTTCACGAAATCCGTGCCTGAACCGCTTCCAGCAGCAACTGTCACAGGGCTCCGAGATCGCTTGACCTTGCCCCAGCGGGAAGGACAACAGTGTCTCCGTGAATCACCTGAGCGAGCGGCCTGTGCTCGCTGGCCCGGCAGGACGACGAGGGGGAATCCGCGTGACCGCGACCTGCGTCATTCTCGAAATCGGCGGCGTACTGGAGATCGTGCAGAAAACGGGGTGGGTGCAACGGTGGGAGGAGCGGCTGGAGCTGCCGCTGGGTACCGTGCATGAACGGATGCGCGACGTGTGGCGGGCCGGGAGCGTCGGAAGCATCGGCGAAGGAGAGGTTCATACGCAGGTGGCAGCACGCTTGGGCCTCGACGCGCCCCAAGTTGAAGCCTTCATGGCTGATCTGTGGGCGGAGTATCTGGGGACGCCGAACGAGGAACTCATCGCCTACGTACAGAGGCTGCGGGGAAGCTGCGGGCTGGGCATCCTGAGCAACGGGCGTCCGGCCAGCACGGAGAGCAACAGGCGACGCCACGGGCCGTGTTCGTCGGCCGGGAGGACCTGCAGATCGCCTTCCTCGAACAGTGGTTCCAGGAAGGCGAACAGACGCTCCGGTCGGCGGTCGATGTGCGCCGTGGCCTCCAACAGCACCGGGTCGGCGATCGACACCGCCGTCTCGGCACCGGGGAGTTGGAACCGCACGACGGGCCCGTACTCGGCATGCAGCCACAGCTGGTAGCTGGGCAGTCCGCCTGCCGCCGCGATGGCGCCGAGCCCGCCGTCCGATCGGGACTCGGGACCAGGAATGTTCATGTCGGGGCCTCCCTCTGACGGCCGGTCGGATTCTCCACCCGCGCGGTGGGCATCGCCAGCGAGAGCCGACGGCCGCGACGACCAAGCCGGCGCTCAGTCGGCCAGGTCGGCCACCGCGACCACATGGTCGATCCTGACCCGGACCAGCAGCTCGCCCGGCACGCCGTTGCGCGCCGCGAACTCCTCCCGCCGCTCCTCCCCCATGTAGCGCGCGCCGATCCGTCCGGCCCACTCGCGCACCTCGGGCAGGTCGTCGCCGAGCGTCGCCGTCCCCCGGACCAGCACGAAGGAGAACGGCGGCCGCTCGTCGTCCACACAGAGCATCACCCGTCCGTCGCGAGCCAGGTTGCGGCCCTTCACGGTGTCCCGGCCGGTGTTGAACACGAGGTCGCCGCCGTCCAGCAGGAACCAGATCGGCGCCACGTGCGGGCTGCCGTCGGCCTTGGTGGTGGCCAGCTTGGCGGTGCGGGTACCGGCGGTGAGAAAGGCCCGCCACTGGGTCTCGGTCATCTGGGGCATGCGGCCCATGCTGGCCCAGGCCGCCCCGCGCAGCCGGGACAACCCGCCCAGGGCACCGGCCGGATCGACCGATCGGTTGATGCCCGGGAGCTGGGCGGGGCAAGGCCGGACACCCGCCCAGGCCGGAACCACTGAGCCGTGGAAGCTCCTCGCCGCGACGTCCGTCCGTCCGAGGAAACGCTCGACGAGCTCAGTCCGTCGCCGAACAGCTCGAGGACGTCAAGATCCCGTCACGGGCTCCGAGCGTCAGGCCGCCCGTCAGGGCGCCAGCTCCACCCATTGAGCGCGCCAGGCGGGTGGCGGGAATGGATCCGCGAAATACTGGGTCTCGCGGGCGACCTTTCCGTCACGGAATTCCATCACGCTAACGGTGGGTACCGGTTTTCCGTCGTAGGCGATCGCATATTCGGTGACCCAGAGGTGAAGTCGAGCTTGGCCGGGTGGTGCGAGCGCAGCGCCTGCAGGTTGCGGCGGCCGTGGATGCGCTCACCCGACTGGGGATAATCAACCACGACGTCGTCGTGATAGATCTCGTGCTCGGCGTCCTGGTCTCCCGCGGCAGACGCTGCCCAGTGCCGATCCAGCGCCGCTCGGTTCTCCTGGTCCCCCATCGCGTTCCCTCCGATCACAGTGCTGTCGGACGAGGTCCACATCCGGTGCCCCGAATCCGGTACCCCAGCCTCCTGCTGACCACGGTAGCCCTGGCAGCGACATGCTTCCTGACCACAGGCGCCAGGCCCCTTCCTCCTCCGCGCCAGCCGAGCTCACGGCGTCGCGGTCACGTGACCCCGCACCCCCGGAAGGCCTGCCTTGACGGTGGAGGAGTGGGCGTCGACCATGGAAACCATGGAAACGAAATCAGTTTCGAAAGTTTCCGAGGGCGACGTGCAGCGTGCCGACGTGATCGTGGAGGCGGCCGGCCGGCTGTTCTTCGCGCCGGGCTTCGCGCGGGTGAGCATGGACGGTCTCGCTCGTGAGCTCGGGATGAGCAAGAAGACGATCTACCGTTATTTCCCGGACAGGCGCAGCCTGCTGGCCGCGGTGCTGGATCGGCGGTTCGCGGCGGTGGAGCGCACGTTGGCGGCGGCGACCGAGGGCGCGGAAGGGCAGCCGTTCGATGTGCGGGTGGAGCGGTTCCTGATCGCGGCAGGCAGTGAGCTCGGACGGATCAGCACGGCTCAGCTCGCGACGGGGCGCGGCGATGCGACGCTGCGCCAGTACGTGGAGCAGCGTGTGGACGAGACGATCTACCGGCGGCTCGACGAGCTGTTCCGGGACGGGCACCGGCGGGGACTGCTGTCGGCACCGCCTGAGCTGCTCGGTGAGATCACCCGAGGCGCGTTGGAGCGGCTGCTCACCTCGCAGTTGCCGCGCCAACTCGACCGCACCGCGGCCGATCTGCTGCGCGCGACCGTCGACACCGTGCTTCGCGGGGCGTTCCGCCCGGCACGCCCCCGCATCGACGATGAACAACTGCGGGCGGTCATCCCGACGGCCCGCGATGACAAGCAGGGGGTGGTCCCATGACCGGGGCAACCAGCAGGGTGGCACTGGTGACAGGGTCCAGCAGCGGAATCGGTGCAGCCACCGCGCGCCTCCTGGCCGCACGAGGGATGCGCGTGGTGGTCAACTACCTGCACAGCGCCGCGGCAGCCGAGGAGGTCGTGGCCGGCATCGAGGCCGCGGGCGGTCAGGCCATGGCCGTGCAGGCCGACGTGCGCGAGGCAACGGCGGCCGAGAGCATGATCGAGCAGGTCCAGGCGGCTTGGGGCGGCATCGACGTGCTCGTGCACAACGCGCTCACCCCGTACGTGGTCAAGCCGTTCCGGGACATGACGTGGGAAGAACTGGGCGGCAAGCTCGACGACGAGATGCGTGCGGCGTTCGCGGTCACCAAGGCCGTCCTGCCCGCCATGACCGAACAGGGCTGGGGGCGCATCATCTATCTCGGTACCGGCCTCAGCCGCCGGCCCCGGGAGGGCATGATCGCCCTGGGCACGGCCAAGGCCGCACTGGCGCAGTTCGGCCGGTACCTCGCCCAGGAACTGGGCCCGCTGGGCATCACGGTCAACGTCGTCGAGCCCGGCCCGGTGGACGACACCCGCATGTCGGCGGATGTGCTCGACGAGGAGCACAAGCGGCGGCAGGTGGCCGCCACCCCTCTGGGCCGCCTGGCACACCCGGACGACGTCGCCCAGGCGGTCGCCTTCTTCGCCAGTGAGGACAACGCCTTCATGACCGGTACCACGGCCGCGGTCAACGGCGGGATGTCCATGTACTGACGCCCCACTCCTCCGCGCGCACCGGGCCATGCCGTTCCCGTTCGCCGACGGCCGGACCGCGTCCGGCACGCCGTCACCTGAACACCACGGCCCCCAGCGGCCGGGCTCGCGGCACGCACGGGCGCACGGCGGTGACACGATCAAGGGAGAACGTTCATGTACACGATCGATCTCGCCTACGTCGGGCGGGGCCTGCACGAGGAACTGGCCGCCTACATCGCCGACCAGCAGGGTTACTACGCCGACGAGGGCGTCCACGTCGCGCTGCACGACGGCATCTCCTGGGACGAGGAGCGGCTGCGCCACTGCGCCACCATCGGGCTCGGCCGGGCCCTGCTGTCCCGCCTGGCCGACGGAACCCCCTGGGTCGCACTCAGTGTCAACACCGACCGACCGCTCTTCTGGTTCCTCGCCCGCCCCGGCCCGACCTCCCTGGCCGACCTGGCCGGCCGACGGCTGGCGGTACACGCCCCCCACACCGCACCCGGGTGCTTCGCCCGGATCGTGCTGCGCCGGGCCGGCCTCGACCCGGACCGCGACATCCACACCATCGTCCGCCCGCCCGGCGACTACGGCATGGACCTGCGCTGGCTGCACGACGGCAGGATCGACGCCGCCCTGGTCGGCAGCACCATGGCACCGGAGGCGATGGCCGCCGAGTACGGCTGGAAGGTGCTGGCCTGGGTCGGCGACCACTTCCAGGTCCCCACCGTGGGCGTGGCCGTCGACCCCACCCACATCCACCCGGACGACCCCGCGGTCCAGGCCGTCGTACGGGCCCACCGCCGCGCCCTGCAAGTGATCCACAACGAACCCGACACCACGGTGCGGTACGTCCAGACGTTCCTCGGCCGACACACCGCAGACGAAGCCCGGGCCCACTACGAGACGTTCATCGCACCGTACTTCACCGCCGACGGCCAAGCCGACCTCGGCGTCGGCGCCGCCGCGATCACCGCGGTCGCCGCCGAACTCGGCGTCCCCGCCACCGTCACCGCAGCCGAGTTCTACCGCACCGCAGCCACCACCTCCCAGGAACCCGGCGACGTCGGCGCTGCCGAAGCGCGGTGAGTCGGTACCCCGGGACCGCCCACGCGGAGACGTACGCGGCCGCTGGACAGAGCCACACAGCGCGTACACCCGGCACCAGTCATCGAACGAAGGCGCGTGCCATGTGATTCGCGGTCTACGGCGGAACCGGGCCGATCGGGTCACGGGTCGTGGCGAAGACGCGGCCGGGCGGCAGGCCGTACCGCGCTCCCGCTCCACAGGGGTGGACGTCATCCCTGGGCCGAGCTGCCGACTGGCCCAGGGAGTCCGTCTGTTCGCGCTGGTCCCGGACCGGCATGGGACCGGTTGACGGAGACCGGGCGTTCCCGATGCCGCTGGACGGGGTGTGATTGAGCTGACTGGTCGTCATATCGTCATCTAGGGTGAATCGTCTTCGGATTCGACCGGGGCATCACGAGGGAGAGGCGATCATGGGGGAACTGGACGGTAGGACCGCGCTGGTGACGGGCGGCTCGCGCGGGATCGGGCGCGCGGTCGCCCTGCGGCTCGCCGCCGAAGGGGCGCTGGTCGCGGTCCACTACGGCGGCAACGACGCGGCCGCCGCGGAGACCGTGGCCCGGATCGCCGAGGCCGGCGGCCGGGCGTTCAGGGTGCGGGCCCGGTTCGGCGAGAGCGGCGCGGTGGACCGACTGTTCGAGGGGCTGACCGCCGGGCTGGCGGACCACGGCGTGGACGGCCTGGACATCCTGGTGAACAACGCGGGCATCCACTCGGTCGGTTCGATCGGGCAGCTCACCGAGGAGGAGTTCGAGCGGCTGCTGGCGGTCAACGTGAGCACGCCGGTCTTCGTGGTTCAACGGGCGCTGCCGCTGCTGCGGGACGGCGGACGGATCGTCAACATGGGTTCGGCGGCCACCCGGATCGCGGCCCCCGTCCAGATCGGCTACACCGTCACCAAGGCGGCACTGGCGGCCCTCGGCCCGTCGCTCGCCCATGAGCTGGGCCGGCGCGGGATCACCGTGAACACCGTCGCCGCCGGAGTGGTGCGGACCGACATGACCGCCGGCTTCACCACGGTTCCCGAAGCGGTGGCCGAGCTCGAGTCGATCACCGCGCTCGGACGGCTCGGCGAGCCGGAGGACATCGCGGACGTGGTGGGCTTCCTGGCGGGCCCACAGGGGCGCTGGGTGACCGGCCAGACCATCGACGTCTCCGGCGGTACCTATCTCGGACCGGCCGCGGCCAGCTGATCCGCCCGGGGGCGCGTGCGCCCGGGATGTGACGCCGACTCGGCCGAAACCCGGCTCCGCGCTCCCCGGTACGGCCGCGCCCCGGGAGGTCTGTCGCGTACCCGGGACGTGGACGTCGGGTGGGGTCAGCCTTCGGACCTGACCTCGGTGTCGACGAAATCGCAGATGGCCTCGAGGACCGTGCCCGGCTGCTCGATGTGCGGGAAGTGCCCGGCCTCCGGGATGGCCCGGAAGGTGGCGCGGGGGAAGGAGTCGGCCAGGGCGCGCCCGTACTCCAGTGGCACGATGCCGTCCTGCTCGCCGGCAAGAACCAGCACCGGGACGGTGACCCGGTGCAGCCGGCCCCGGAGCTTGGGGTCGTGGCAGAAGGGGTCGCCCGCGTAGACGGCAAGGGTGCGCTGGTTGGCGGCCATCGCGGCCTTCTGCTCGTCGCCGAGTGCCGCGAAGTCGGGGCGCAGCTCGGGCTTGAAGAAGGCCAGCTCACCAGTCTTCACCGGACCGAGGTCCGCCGGGTTCGCGATCTCCAGAGGCGGTTCGGGCTTGATGCCGGTGGAGCCGAGCAGCATCAGCGCGGTGATCCGGCCGTGGTTGTCGCGCAGTCCCATCTCGGCGGCGATCCAGCCGCCGACCGAGCTGCCGGCCACCACCACGCTGGTCAGGCCGAGCGCGTCGATCAGGTCCAGGTAGGCCGAGGCCAGATCGGCGGTCGAGTCGACCGACTCCGGGCGGGGAGTGCCCTCGAACCCGGGGTGGGTCGGCACGACCACGTAGGAGTGCTGGGACATCGCGGCGGCGAATCCGGCCATCGAGCGCGGCCCGGCGCCGCCGTGCAGCATCAGCCCGCCGGTGCCGTCCGTGTTCTCTCCGAACTCCTGGACCGTGACGGACAGGCCGTTGGGAAGGTCGATGGTGCGGGTCGTGCTGCTGGGGGCGGAGACGGTCATGGTGAAGGTTCCCTCGTCGATGCGGATGGCGGTGTCTGTGCACGGCCCGTGCTGCTTCAACTTCACCCGGGCGCGTGGATCACGGCCGACTCTCCTTGTGAGAGTCAGCTGTTATTACTATAGGAAGCTTCCGCAAGCTTATGCAAGTGAACTCTCATCAAGAAGGCCGCCTCGCTCATACCCTCGCCGCGGGCCGACACCGACACCAGGGCCCGCGGCGGACATCGTTCATGACCGCGCTCGCCACGGGAGCCATGGAGACAGATGGCAACCCTCTTTATGCAAGTCAGCTCTTGTTACCATAGTTGACTTGCTAGAGTGGTCGCGTGGAGCAGAGCGAAGCGACGACCCACCAGGGCACCAGCAGCCGCGGCGACCAGAAGCTGCGCACCCGCACGGCGATCCTGCGGGCCGCGGCCGAGCTGATGCGCACCGGCCGTGGGGTGACCATGCCGGAGGTCGCCAGGGCCGCCCTGGTGTCCGAGGCCACGGCCTACCGTTACTTCCCCGACCTGGCCAGCCTGCTGCAGGAGGCCATGACCGGGCAGTGGCCCACCCCGGAGCAGGCGCTGGCAGCCGTCACCGACTCCCGCGACCCGGTCGAACGCATCGCCGCCGCGACCGAGCACCTGCTGCGCCTGGTGCTGACCTACCAGGGCGCGACCCGCACCATGATCGCCGCCACCGTCACCCGCCCTGCGGCCACCAGCGCCCGTCCCGCCCTGCGCCTCGGCCTGGTGGACCACGCACTCGCCCCTCTGGCCGAGACCCTCGGCGCCACCGACCCCGCCGCCCTGGCCCGGCTGAAGAACGACCTCGCCATCGTCATCAGCGCCGAAGCCCTCTTCACCCTCACCGACCTGTGCGGGCTCGACCCCGACGCCGCCATCGCCAGCGCCGTGCGCACCGCGACCACCCTCACCCGAGCAGCCCTGCGCGAACACGCCGCCGTCCAGCCCGCCGAAGCCACCAAGCAACGGCTTGCAGGCGACTGCCCAGGCCGACCCGGCCCAGCGTCGGTGACGACCAGGCCAACGGGCCGATAGCCCGCGGCCTCCTGGGAATGCGCAGCACCCTGGTCCGTCGCGGCCGGCGGAGCACCGTGCGGGCCGGCGAGGTCGACCGAGCCGGCCTGGCCGGCTTCAGCCTCCGGCTGCCCGGCGGGAACTGTCAGCCAGGCCTCGTGACTGCGCCGGTCGGTCTAGGCGCCGGCAGTGGGGGTCGACGAGCGCTGGTCGAGGACGCGCACCGCCAGTTCGCCCCAGCGGATGTTCTCCCGCTCGAACTCCATGCCCCGCAGCAGGGTGAGGTAGGGGCCGATGCGCTCGGCGTCGGCGAGGTGGTGGTCCTCGCTGCGGCCGTTCAGCAGTCGGGCCTGGAGGCGTTCGTACCGGGCCA
Organism: Kitasatospora sp. NPDC024654; assembly: GCF_055559155.1. Lineage (NCBI taxonomy): Bacteria > Bacillati > Actinomycetota > Actinomycetes > Kitasatosporales > Streptomycetaceae > Kitasatospora > Kitasatospora sp. NPDC024654. Next base: position 148,997 of record NZ_JBVHLF010000011.1, on the reverse strand, counting down.
GTTTGGCCATGGCCCACGCGACGCGTTCGGTGATCGCCGCCCGCACGGCCTCCGCGTCGCCGGTTTCGACGCACTGGACCTTGACCAGCAGCTCGTCGCGGATGGTGGTCGGCCTCGTCGCAGGCGCCACGGTGTAGTCGCGCACGGCGGCGAGACCGGCCTCGGTCAGCGAGAAGAGACGCTTGGTGGGGCGGCGTTGCTGTTCGACCACGCGGGCGCGGATCAGCCCGTCACGCTCCATCCGTTCCAGCTCCCGGTAGAGCTGCTGGGGAGTGGCCATCCAGAAGTTGGCCACCGACGCGTCGAACCCCTTGGCGAGGTCGTAACCGGATGCCTCGCCCTCCAACAGGGCGGCCAACACCGCTTCACGCAGAGCCATCCGGCCAACCTAGCACCCGGCCGTCCCGGCGAGGGAGCGACCAATCAGCCCTGGACTCCCGGCACCGACCAGCCTCATACTCCTCGATACACCTATTCAACTAGTTGAATATGAGGTTGACCCGTGCACCCGTTCCGCAAGGCCGTCGAGGACCGCGACGAGCAGGCCATCGAGGCGCTCCTGGCCGAGAACGTCGTCTTCACCAGCCCCGTCGCCTTCAAGCCCTACCCCGGCAGGGCGATCACCGCGGCGATCCTGCGCGGAGTGCTGCGCGTCTTCGAGGACTTCCGCTACGTCCGCGAGATCGCCGACCCGGGCGGCCGCGACCACGCCTTCGTCTTCACCGCGACCGTGTCCGGCCGGCAGATCCACGGCTGCGACTTCCTGCACTTCGACGAGGACGGGAAGATCGACGAGTTCACCGTCATGGTCCGCCCGCTCTCCGCCGCGCAGGCGCTGGCCGAGGCGATGGGCGCCCAGTTCGACCGGATCGCCGAGGAGGCGGCCGGACACTGACCGCGACCCGACCCAGGGTGCTAACTTAGGTGAGCCTAACTATCGGATCGACGTAGCCCAGGGGGACCCCATGGCAGACCAACCGGCCCGCAGGACACCGCAGGCCCGCCGAGCACAGGTGGTGCGCACCGAGCGGATCACGCCGCACATGGTGCGTCTGGTCCTCGGCGGAGCCGGCCTGGAGACCTTCGATGCCACGGAGTTCACCGACCACTACATCAAGGTGCTCTTCGCGCCCGAGGGCGTGAGCTACCCGGAGCCCTTCGACATCGCGCGGATCCGCGAGGAGTTCCCGCGTGAGCAATGGCCACTCACCCGGACCTACACGGTGCGGGCCTGGGACCCGGGGCTACGCGAGCTGACCGTCGACTTCGTCGTGCACGGCGACGAGGGCCTGGCCGGACCGTGGGCGGCCCGCGCGCGGATCGGTGAGACGGTGCACTTCCTGGGCCCCGGCGGCGGCTACACCCCGGACCCGGCCGCCGACTGGCACCTGCTGGCGGGCGACGAGAGCGCCCTGCCCGCGATCGCCGCGGCGCTGGAGCGGATGCCGGCCGACGCCGTGGTGCACGCCTTCGTGGAGATCGCGGACGCCGTGGAGGAGCAGAAGATCGCCTCGCCCGCCGGCGTCGAGGTCAACTGGCTGCACCGCGGCGAGCGCCCGGTGGGCGAGGCGCTGATCGAGGCGGTGGGCGCGCTGGACTTCCCCACCGGCACGGTGTCCGCCTTCGTGCACGGCGAGGCGGGCTTCGTGAAGGAGCTGCGGCGCCAGCTGCGCCTGGGGCACGGCATCCCGCGCGAGCGGCTGTCGATCTCGGGCTACTGGCGGTTCGGCCAGAGCGACGAGGCCTGGCGGGCGGCCAAGCGCGAGTGGAACGCCCAGGTGGAGGCCGAGCAGGAGCAGGCCCACTAGGGCTGTCTCTTCGGTCATCCGCGGGTTCGGATGAGGATGGCCGCGCGGTGGAGTGCGGCTTGGTGAGCGTTGGCGAGCCTGTCGGTACGCATGGCCGGGCCGCGACGCCGGAACGGCCACGTGGATGTGGCGTTCCGCAGGTGGGAGCGGATCGCGTGCGAGGCGCGGTCCGCGATCACGGGGTCGGGCCCGGCACGTGGTCCGATGTCCCACCTGGCGGCATCCCGGCGGACACGACGAGAGGGGGCAGCCGGACGGTCGTCGCCCGGAGGCCCCCTTCGCGCTGCCGGTCAGGTCAGAGCTCGGCCGCCCGTTCCACCAGGTCGCCGGGGTCGGTGTTCGCGCCACACAGCACCACGACGACCTTCTCCCCGTTGCCCGGCCGGTAGCCGCGGCTCGGCCCGGCGGGCCTGGTCGGCAGGTCCCGGTCGGGAACGTGGTGCGGCGGAGCCGTCAGTGCGGCGAGCGCTGCCGCCGCCCCGTGCTCCACGGCCACCCGGCGGTGGTCCCACAGGGCCTGACGGGCACGGACGATCTCGGCGTCCGGGACGAGTACGGAGTGGACGCCGTCCCGCTGGGCGGCGTGCAGGGCCATGGCGGAGGTGCGGCGGGCGCCGAGGGAGTCGGCGGCGACGGAGTCCACGGTGACGTCGACCGGGCGACCGGCCTCGACGGCGGCGTTCAGTGCTCGGCAGTTCTCCGGCTCGACGGCGACGGTACGGATGCCGTGCCGCTGGGCCGCGGTGGCCACGCCGGCGAACAGGCCGCCGCCGCCGACCGCGACCACCACGGTGTCCAGCCCGGGGACCTGCCGGCGGATCTCCTCCAGCAGGGTGCCGGCCCCGGCGGCGATCAGCGGGTGGTCGTAGGCGTGCGAGGCGAGTGCGCCGGTCGCGGCGGCGAAGTCCTCGCAGGCGGCCAGCGCCTCGGCGTACTCCGCGCCCACCAGGCGCACGTCGGCGCCGAAGCCGCGGAGCTTGGCGACCTTCACCGCTGGGGCGGTGGTCGGCAGGAACACCGTGGCGGTGACGCCCTGCTGTTGGGCGGCCCACGCGCAGGCGAGTCCGGCGTTGCCGCCCGACGCGATGGTCACCCCGGCGTCCGGGAGGGTGTCGGCGTCGCGGTGGGCCTGGATGAAGTTCTGCGCACCGCGGGCCTTGAAGGAGCCGGTGTGCTGCATGTACTCCAGCGCCAGCCACACCTCGCACGGCTCTTCCGGACGGTCGTCCAGCGGGTCACGGTGCGCGGTGCGGATCGCGCCGGGGTCGGCCGGGGCGAGGGTGACGGGGCGGATGCGTCCGGCGATCCGGTCGGTGGCGGCCTTGATGTCGCCGTACGTGAGGTGGTGCACTTCGTTGCTCCTGCTGGGAGAGGGTCAGGACCAGGCGATGAGCTGGCCGGTGGTGGTCAGGGCGAGGAAGAAGGCGAAGGCGATCCGTCGCTGCCCGGGGCAGGGCTCGACCGCGTGGAAGTTGGCCGGGTTGAACAGCAGTCCGTCGCCGTGCTCCGGCCGCAGGCTGACCCGCTGGCAGTGCTCGACGGTCTCGGGCCGGTAGCCGTACGCCTGGCGGTGACGCTCGTCGGCCGGCTCCCAGCGGTGGCGCCACACGGTGGTCGCGCCGCCGGTGGCCGGGACGGCCACCCAGACGTTGAACGCGAGCTGGGCGACGGTCTCCTGGTCGAACAGGCCGGTGGGGAACTCGCGGTTCAGGTCGTCGTAGTGGACCAGCGCGCCGGCGTTGATCTCGCGCAGGGTGCCGCCGAGGACCGCCCGGCCGCCGATGGTGGCCGGGGTGACGGCGGCGCCCCAGGCGGAGCCGAGCCGGGCCAGCGAGACGGCGACGGGGTCGGGGCGCATACCGGCCCGGTGCCAGGCCGCCCGGGCGGCCTCGGCGTCGCACCAGTACCGGTCGGCGTCCAGCCTGCCGTCCTGGTCGCGGTAGTCGTTGAGGGCCGGGCCGAAGCGGACGATCGGGGTGGGCACCCGGGCCGGGTCGTAGTCGGCGGTGGGCAGCCGGCCCAACGCGGCCAGCGCGCCCGCGCAGGTCCGCCGGTCGAGGAAGTCGGGAACGCGGACGGCGGCGAGGGTGCCGGCGGCGAGGTTGGCCAGGTGCCGGTCGGTGAAGGCCGCGGTGTTCACGGCGGTGAACAGCGGGTCGAGCGCCGTGGTGCGGGGCATGTCGCCTCCGTGAGGAGATGGAAGCCTACCGTGACGATACGCCGTACCGTACGCTGACTCACATGCCAAGGCAATCCACTTCCCTGGACCTCGCGACTCCCGAACGCATCGCTGATCAAGCCCTGTTGATCGTGGATCAGCAAGGCCCCGGCGCGCTCAGCTTCCGCACCCTGGCCGCCGCGCTGGACATCTCCGTGGCCTCGCTCCAACGCCGCTGCACCGACCTGGCCGGCCTGCTCGACCTGGTCACCGACCACCTCGCCGCCCAGCTCCCGGTCATCGCCGCGGGCACGGACTGGGCGAGCGCCACCGAGACCCGCTTCACCGCGCTGTACGAGCTGCTGACGGCCCATCCGGGCCTGGTCGCCCTGCGCGGTGGCCGGCCCTGGCTCGGCCCGCAGTTGCTGAAGCGCCTGGTCGAACCGCAGCTCGCCGGCTCCCTCGCGGCCGGCATGACGCCCGAGGAGGCGATCAGCTGCTACCGGCGGCTGTACCTGCTGACCCTGGGCTGCGCGAGCTTCGTCGACCACCGCGACCCGAAGGCCGCCCAGGCCGCCACCCGGCAGGCGCTGGCCGCGCTGGACCCCGAGGAGTTCCCGGTACTGACCGGCCACCTCGCCGCCATCCTGCCCGCCGTGGTCGACCACGGGGTCTACTTCGGCGCGCTCCGCCAGCTCATCCACGCCGCCGCCCGGTCCGGGACGGCCGGCGCGTAGGGACCAACCGGTGACCGGTCCCCCGCTCCGGCCGAGCAGGACCCGATGCCGCCCGGCATCACCGCCTCCCCGCGGCCGCTCGCCGCCCTTGGCACGGCGGGCGTGAAAGGGGCCTGGCGGCGCCGGCACCGCGAGGCCGTCGCGGCGGCCCTGGACAGGGCACAACACGCGCTGCCGGACCGAAGGTGCGTCGGACATCAGAGAGTACTTCGGGCGAGAAGAGGAGAACCATGAACCGTCGTGTCGTCCACACCCACGGCGGATCACCCGCCGACGTCCTGACGGTCATCGACGAGCCGGACCCGGCGGCGCCCGAACGCGGCCAGGTCCTCATCCGCACCACCGCCTTCACGGTGCACCCCGGTGATCTCCAGGCCATCGAGGCCTCCCCGCGGGAAGCCGCAGAGCCGATCCCGGCCGGATCGGAGGCCACCGGCGTGGTGAAGGCGATCGGCCCGGGAACACGCGTGGCACCGGGGGTCGAGGTCGGCGGTCGGGTCACGGTCTTTCCCCAGCCGGGGGCGTGGGCGCAGTGGATCGTGGCGGACGCCGATGTGGTCGCCGCGGTACCGGACGACCTGTCGGACGAGGTCGCCGCGCAGATGCTGGCGACCCGCTCACTGCGGTGATGCTGCACCGGGAGGCGCAGGAGCACCTGGCCTTCGGCTACGACGGTTGCCTGGTGCAGACCGCTGCCGGCTCGTCGGTCGGCCGGCTGGTGACGGGCGGCGCACGGTTCCACGACTTCGCCCCCGTCAACGTCGTCCGCAGCGACCGCGGCGCCGCCGAGGTGCGCAGGCGGTTCCCGGACGTGCCTGTCGTGTCGACGGAGCATCCGGGCTGGGCCGACGAGGCCCGCGAGGCAGCCGGCGGCCGTCCGGTGAGTGTGGCGTTCGACCCGATCGGCGGAGAGCTGGCGGAGGGCCTTCTGGACCTGTTGGCACCGGGCGGGAAGCTGGTCAGTTACGGACTGATCGCCATGGAGTCGATCTCGGTGCACGCGTCGACGCTGCTGAGCAAGTCGCTGACGGTGCGCGGCAGGAACATCGGCCGGTGGCCGTCCGAAGTCTCCACCGAACAGCGGCGATCCGACGTCGCCACCGCGCAACAGATCGCGCTGGCGCTCACCGACCAGTTCGACGTGGCCGCCACGTACGGCCTGGCCGAGCTGGCCAACGCCGTCGAGCACGCGGTACGGCCCGGCAAGATCGGCCTCGTCCTCGTCCGTCCCTGGTGACCGCCGCCGTAGCAGCCGGCAGACGCCAATCGGACGCGCGGCCGTCGTCGGCCACCTCGCCTTCAACAGCGTCCCGCTGAACTGTGGGCTGCGGAGCGGCGGGCGCCGGCGGCGGATCGGGCACACCCAGGTGCGATCCTGTCGCCCGGCCACGTCCAGTCACAGCTGGGGAGGCGCGTCACCGCCGAGGAGGGTGACCAACTGGGCGAGGAGGGTGTCGAGTTCGCGGCCGACCTCGGAGATCCGCGGGTTTCCGTAGCTGGCGAACAGCAGGCTGGGCTGGTCGACGGCGAGTTTGGTGTCGCCGTCGGGGTCCTCGTAGAGCAGGGTCCGCAGCGGTGCGTGCAGCATGACTGACGGGTCGTGGCGAAACATGCGCTCGGCGATGGTGTGGTTGCCCATCAGGTACTGGGTGGCTTTCCAGGGCGACGGCGAGCCGGCCATGAGGGTGGTGATGTCGTCGCGGTGGTAGCGCATGAATCCGTGTGGGGCGTTGATCTCGGCGAGCTCGAGCGTGGCCTGCCAGGAGGCCATCTGGAAGAAGCGGTGGAGATCGGTCTCGGGGACGAGGGTTTCGTAGTGCTCGCGCGCCGTGTCGTAGGGCTGGGGAAGCGCCACGACCAGCCGCCGGGCTGGGTGGTCGATGACGGCATTGTCCGTGGTCATGGCTGTGCCTGTTCGCGGTCGGAGTGGACGAGCTCGACATCGTGGATGTCGAGCGTGATGGAGGGTTGAGGTTGACGCTGTTGTCGGGGTTCCGGCGGAAGACCGTCCGCCGGGTCGCCACGAGCAGCCCGTCGAAACTCCGGTAGCGGCTTGCGTAGTGGCCGACGAGGGTGCTGCCGTTGACCTCGGCGATGTAGTCCATGCGGCGTTGCGTGCCGAGGGTGTCGAAGTAGAACACCTGGTCGGGGCTGTGTGTGGCGATTTCCGGTGGGAAGCGCGCCTGCGGGCGCCGCCAGGTCTGCCCGGCCTCATGCCACGGTTCGACCTCGCGGACCCGCACGTCTGGACGGGTGAACAGGAACGGCGTGGTGAAGTAGTTCCAGCATGCGTAGCCCAGGAAGCAGCCGAGGTGCAGGGTGTCCCAGGCGCTGTCGCGCAGCATTCCCTTGAAGCTGGCACGTGCGGGGGCGAGGGTCTCGACGGTTTCGCCGTCGAGGGTCCGCATGGTGACGCTGTCGGTGGCGGAGTCGAAGACCATCTGCTGGTCGGGGCGGGTGAACGGGCTGAATACGATGTGCTCTCCGACCGTGTCGAGCGTCAGGACCTGGTCGAACGTCTTCTCCGGCGGCCAGCCCTTCATCGCCCAGATCGGGCCGCCGATGGAGATGTCGATCTTCAGGCCACGCAGGGTGTCCCAGAGTTCTTGACCGCCGGTGGTGGCGATCGCCAGATCGAGGAGTTCGTCACTCATGGACCGGGTGCTTTCCGTCGCGATGCGTATGGCGGTCAGCGTGCAGGGAGCGGGAATGGCACGCAACCGCCGTGGCGGACCTCGTCATCGAGATCGACCGCCACGCGCGGACAGGCGCGGCCCGATGGAGAGGCCATCTCGTCGGGGAGGGAGGCCCCCGGCACCTCCGCCAAGGGTACGGCGCTGATCCGGGCGCTACCCGGCATCGACGAGGTCGACATCAGTGCGGCGGGGCTGCCGCCCAACCAGCTGTTCACCACCTACGCCAGCGACGGCACCCGCACGACGGCGCTGATGCCCATGACGAGCAACCAGTTGGGCGACATCGACGAAGGGCTGTCCTACTCGTACTTCTTCGCCAACCGCTATGGTTCCGTCAGTCTCAAGCCGGGCGCTCCGCACTGACCGGCCACCCCGCAGTGGGTCGGACCCGCGGAAGTCGCCCGTCGGTCGCGGGTGAGCCGCGAGTCGGCCCACCAGTCGCGAAGGGGCAGGGCTTCCACGACTGGACGTGGCCCACCGCCTCGCCTGGTCCCGCTGGCGACGCCGCCACCAAGCCCCCGTCGGGGCGAGCCACTACCGCCGCCGGACCGCACGCCACCCATGAAGATCACGGTCTACGGTGTGCGCACTGACAACTCACCATCACCACACCGCTCGCATGGTCCTTCCACCACCTGGAAGAGAACCGTGCTCCAGTCGCGGATCGGCCCACCTCCCCAAAGCCGACCATGGTGCCGTTCCGCCGCGCTCCAGCAGTGGCGGCAGCTCGCAGATTCGCAACCGACGTGCTTCTCACCACGGCAAGAGAATCTTGTCTGACGTCTCGTCATGATCCCTTCCTCTTAAGGTTTCTGCGGGACAAGTGGGGTTGACGGTCAGATCCGCCGGGAGCAGGATCTGACGCGCACGTCATCGCCCCTGCCGACAGGAGGAGAGAGAATGGCACGCACACCATGGACGTCACTCAAGCGAGCGAGTCTGGCCCTGGCCATGAGCGGTGCGGCGGTCCTGGGCGCTTCCGGCGTGGCCACGTCTCAGCCCATGCCTGTCGCTCACCCCGTTCCTGCCGGCGCCCAGGTGGTCAGTGTCAAGGTGACGAAGTACGGCACCATGACGATCCTGAAGTCCAAGCCGTCGGCCGTGCGCCCGAACTCGGCCGAGGGCTGCACCGGGAGCAACCCGCGGGTGTGTTTCCTGATCAGCGGGAGCGGCCAGTACGTCAATTACATGGAGAACGACACCATCCCCGGCAACAGCACGACCCTCACCATGCTGATCAAGTACGCCCCCAACAGTCACGTCGAGGAAAGCGACACGTTCTACGCCACCGGTGGCGACACCTACACCCTGGACTGGGCTCCCGCAACTTACGTCACCCTCGGCGCGTACTGCGGCGGTACCATCATCAATGGCAGTGGAACGTACGCCTGCGAGTCGGTCAGCAACTGATCCACTGCACGGGACTGGTGCGGCCCGCGCGAGAAGGTGCGGGCCGCGTTCTGCCGTTCCGGGAACGCCACATCGAGGCACGCGATATCGGTCAGCTCGATTTCCAGTCCCCCGGCGCGGCGGCCGTGGTCCTGGACCGTCGGGGGTGAACGCGCGACCCCGGGGGCGGTCAGTCGGGGGTGCCGACGCGAACACGCCCGTTCGTCGCAACAGCTGCACCGGTCCCCCGTTGCGCGGTTCCACAGGGGCGCCCGCGCGGCCCGCTGTGCCAACCGCGCCGCCGCTCCAGGGTTAGCAGACGACCGTACGGAGCGGAGCATCCGTCAGTCGAACGATTCGAGCTGCTTCGAATCGAGTACGCGCCTCCGGTTCCCGAACCGGCCCAGCGGGTCGAGCCGCCCGGCTCCGGCCCGTGGAACGCTCCGCCGTGCGGTGGCCGTTCGGGCCGGCCCCCGGCGGCTGGCGCCGACATCGCCTCCGCCGCTGGCCACCTGCTCCCCGTCGCCGGCAGCCCGGTTCGGTCAACCTGGCGGCGCGTCCGCGGAGCTGATGGTTCGGTCGGGAGCCGGCCTTCGGAGGTACCCGCCGACACGGTGGAGCGCATCTCACAGAGGGCGACGTGCTGCGTCTCGACATGGACGGCCGAGCGTCGGCCAACACCCGGTTCGCCATCTCGCCCCTCGGCACCACCGTCGGTGCGCTGTGGCTGCTGCGTGACGGTGCGCAACCCGTGGGCGGAGGGTGGCGGAGCCAGGCGCAGGAGACGATCCGCAGGCGAAGGCTGGGCTTGCTGGGGTCGCTCTTCACGGGGAGCTGGCGTTACGTGCCGGACTTCATCACCCCTGAACCGACCACCGCGGAGGCGACCGCCGACGACAGTGAACTGCATGCCGTGGCCACCGTCGACGGTCCCGCCTGCGGTTCGGACCCGCTCGGCTTCTCCCCGACCGCGGGTCCGTGACACCGGGCGCCTGCCGGCCGCGCTCGCCGAGCTCGGAGGCGACTGGCATCGAGCCTTCGATCAGCAGGCGATCTCCCGGAAGGAACGGAAAATGAAAGGTGATACCCGCGATCTGGTGTATGATTTGAAACCTGAGGGTGGCCTCCGGGACTGGTATCACAGTGATGCCGACGGATCACCCGCCACTAGGGGGAAGCACCATGACCTACCAACTCGAAGCGGCGCGGGCGACGATCGACGAGCGTCTGCGCGCGGCCGAGGAGTACCGCCTCATCCGCGCGGCCCGACTCAAGAACCGAGCCGAGCGCACCACCCAGCGCGCCCGCCAGGCCCTGACCAACCTGACCGCGTGAACACCCCGATCGCAACGGGCCGTCACCGAATCACCGGTGACGGCCCGTCCTGCTTCCCGCGCTGAAGATCCGCCGCGAACCAGCCGGCGCCGAGGAAGCCCGGGGCGGGCCAGCCCTCGTGACCCGCGGCACGGCCCTCAGCGAGTTGACCGACGCCCTCGAGGACGCGGACGTCGACGTCCCCGGCCTCTCCAGCGCCCGGCGAGCCATCCCGCCCGGCACCGTCCCGGTTCGGCTCCGCCCGCCGCTCCCCGTGGAGTGCTCCGCCTCACCGGGGCCGACCGGCTACCGGAGTCCCCCCACCTGACCCCTCGTCCGCCCGATCCCGCGACCGGCGCGCGGGCGTCAGCCGGCGACGGGCCCGAACGGCGCGGACCCGTCGGAGGTCTCGGGCGCTTCGGCCCGCTGCGCCCGCGGGGCGACCCCGCCGGCACCACCGTTGAGGTCCCGGTGCACCACCGCGGCGATCGCCTGGATCGTGTCGATCCCGTCCGATTCATCGGGGTTGTCCTGGGTCAGGACCGCCATCCGGTAGTCCTTGCCCGGTCCGGTGAAGATGCCCAGGCTGTGCACCCGCCAGCCGTGGGTGGCCCGCGGCAACCAGCCGTTCTTCACGTGCACGGTGACCGAGGCCGGCGCGCCGAAGGGGGTGCCCCAGCGCTGGTCGGCCTCCACCTGGCTCATCAGCCCCAGGCCGTACGCCTTCGCCGCGGGCGTGATCACGTTCGAGTTGCCGGTGAACACGCCCAGCGCCTTCATCTCGTCAGCGGCGGTGATCTGGGTGAGGCCCCAGTAGCCGTCGGCGCCCAGCTGGGTGTCCTTCATTCCGGCCAGCTCGAGGAAGGACTGGAGGCGGGGCATGCCCAGGCTCTGCCACAGCGCGGTGGCCGCGTCGTTGTCGGACGCGGTGATCATCTGTTGGAGGTTGCCGTCCTCCCAGTCGGTCAGGTAGCGGTGCTCGTCCTCGGCCCGGCGCAGCACGGCACCCATGATGGTCACCTTGACGACGCTCGCCGAGTCGAAGTGCTCATCGGCATGGAAGGCACAGGACACACCGGTGGTGTCGTCCGCCACCGCGAAAGCCACCGTGTCCTTCCGGCCGGCCAGCGCGCCCCCGATGTCGGAGGAGAGCCGGGCAGCGAGCTGCGGGTCACGCGCGGAGGAGCAGTAGCCCTGGTGCGGTGCGGAACCGGTCGCCGCCTGTGCGCCGGTGGGCACGGCTGACACCAGCAACGTCACCGCGGTCCCGGCGGCCAGCCTGGCGAGCGGGCGGCGTATGAGGTGGGACTCGAAGGTTGTCATCGGAGAGGGATCCTTCTGGGAGTTCGGGCGGCATACGTGCCGTGCGTGTTGATCACGCGTCTGCTATCACGCGCGAACCCCCGCTGGCGTTGCGTCAGTGAACGGTGGATCGGCCGGTCGGCTCGGCGGCGGCTGCCACTTCCGACCGGGGCCCGGATACTCGCCGGGTCTCAGGCGGCGCCCTGGTCCGGCTTGCCGAGGAGGGCCAGCTCCTCCTCGGTCAGGCGCAGGGCGCCGGCGGCGATGTTCTCGGCCAGGTGCGCCGGGGTCGTGGTCCCGGGAATGGCCAGTACGTGCGGACCGCGGTGGAGCGTCCAGGCGAGGCGTACCTGGGCCTGCGTCGCGCCGTGGGCGCGGGCGACCGCGTGGACGCGCGCGTCCTGTTCCTGGGCCGCGGCCGCCTCGCGCCGCAGGCCGGAGACGGCGAAGAACGGGACGAAGGCGATGCCCTGCTCCCGGCCGAGGTCCACCAACCCGCTCTCGTCGGCGCCGCGCAGGTCCAGGCCGTAGGAGTTCTGCACGCAGACCACGGGCGCGATCGCCCGGGCCTCGGCCACGTGCTCCGGTCGGACGTTGGAGAGCCCGAGGTGCCGGACCAGGCCCGCCTCGCGCAACTCGGCGAGGGCGCCGAACTGCTCGGCGACCGAGGCCGTCCCGGGGCCGTTGCGGCGCAGGTTCACCACGTTCAGATGGTCCCGGCCGAGCTGGCGCAGGTTCTCCTCGACCTGGCCGCGCAGCTGCTCGGGGCGGGCCATGGTGAGCCACTCGCCGGAGGGATCGCGACCCGGGCCGACCTTGGTCACCACGACCACGTCGTCGCGCCAGGACGAGAGGGCCCGGTTGATGAGCTCGTTCGCGGACCGCCGCGGTGAGAAGTAGAAGGCGGCCGTGTCGATGTGGTTGACGCCCTGCTCGAACGCACTGTGCAGCAGGCGAACGGCGGCATCGCGGCCGATCGGCGTGCCGTCGGAGTTCCCCATCATTCCGTTGCCGGTCAGCCGCATCGCGCCGTAGCCGACACGGTTCACCTCCAGGTCTCCGAGCTTCCAGGTCCCTGCTGCCGCCGCCGCGCTCACCGTGCTCCTTCGCCCGTTGGTCCGTCAGGTCCCGAGTATGGGCGGTCGCGGAGTGCCGCGACCGCTCGTGAGCTGGGCGAAATGTCACATCCACGTCGGGAACGAACCGTCATCGCCCAGCCGTTGGACCTGCCGAGAGACGTTCGGTCAGGACGTCGTTCCGGTCACCGCCGCCGCCCTGGTGACGCGATGGACCACGGCGGCACCGCCCCACCGCACCCGGGCAAGGCGATCACCACCGACACCGGCCGGCCCTTCGGTGACCCCGTCGCGGCGGGGTCACCGCAGGGGCTACCGGCCTTCGGGCCCGCCGCGCAGGTGGCCTTCGCCCGCTGGGTGGTGTCACCGGCTCCGCCGTCCGTCACCGTGCCCGCACCGCTGCGGGTGCTCGTCGCCAACCGGCGCTCGCTGCCCGGTGGTTGGGGGCTGCGAGTGACCGGGCTGCCGGCTCGCCCGCGCGCAGGCGTCTTGGCGGCGAGGGCACGGCGCGCCGCTGGTGGGGCGCCGTTCTCATTCGGGCCAGTCGGAATTCCTGATCACCTCCACGAAGTCGCCACGCTGGAAACCGGGGACGTAGTGGGCCAGGACGTCCGCCTTGACGCTGCCGAAGGTGGTCTGCGGGCGGTCCTTGATGCCGTCGGTGAACGCGGCGAGGATCTGGTTCTTGAAATCCGGACGCGGGTGCGCCACGACCACGGCCGCGCGCTGCTCGTCGGAGACAGCGTGGTAGCCGATGCCCAGGACGTCCAGCTCCACGCCACGGGTGACCAGTGCCACCTCGGGTGCCATGTGCAACGGGATCTCGGGAGTGGTGTGCAGGGCGATGGCCGTCCAGACCCGGTCGGCCCGCTCGCCCGTGATGCCGTGCCCGTGCAGGAAACGGCGGGCCTCGTCGGCACCGTCGATCTCGAAACGCTGGTCCGTACGGCGGGAACGCTTGGTCAGCCCAAGCTCGTGGAACATCGCCCCCACGTACAGCAGCTCGGGATCGAAGTCGAGTCCCTGCTCCCGGCCGCGCAACGACCCGAAGAGGAACACCCGCCGGGAGTGGTCGAACACCAACGGCGAAGCTGCTTGACGCACCAGTTCGGTCGCCTCCCGCACCAGGGGGCTGTCCGGGATCCGCACGCCCGCGATCGTCTCACTCATGACGTGCGCCTTCCTTTGCTGATCGGTGACTGCCTCCACGGTCACCCGGTGACGTAACCTGGACCTCAGATTCAGACATGACGCAGCGCGTGGCTTTTTTGGTGTTCGACGGCGTGACCCTGCTCGACGTGAGCGGCCCCGGGGAGGTGCTGCACCAGGCGGGGCGGCTCGGCTGCCCCTACCAGCTGACGCTGGTCTCCCCCGGCGGCAGAGAGGTCACCACGTCCTCGGGGCTCACCCTGGCCGGGGCGACCGCGGTGGCCGACGCTGGCCCGCTCGACACGGTCGTGATCGCCGGCGCCGACCGGCTGGCCGAGCAGCCCATCGAGGACGAGCTGCTGGCAGCGGCCGAGACCCTCGCCGAGCAGGCCACACGGGTCGCCTCGGTCTGCAGCGGTGCCTTCGTCCTCGTCGCCCTCGGCCTGCTCGACGGGCGCCGGGCAACCACGCACTGACGGCACGCCAAGGCACTGGCCCGCCGCCACCCTCGGGGGCGGGTGGAGCCGGACGCCCTCCACATCCGCGACGGGCAAGTACGTCACCTCCGCGGGGATCAGCGCGGGCCTCGATCTGGCCCTCGCACTGGTGGAGGACGACCACGGAGCGGACACCGCCCGGGAGATCGCCCGCGAGCTGGTCGTGTTCATGCAGCGCCCCGGCGGGCAGTCACAGTTCTCCACGGCCACCACGACCCCGCCGGCACGCAGTGACCTGCTCCGCTCACTGATCGCCGCCGTGGTCGCCGACCCGGCCGGCGACCACAGCCTCCCCACCATGGCAGCATCCGCGGCCGTCAGCACTCGGCACCTGGCCCGGCTGTTCCGGACCGCACTGAACACCACCCCCGCCCGCTGGGTCGAACGCGTCCGTCTCGACCACGCCCAGCGGCTCCTCCTGGACGGACACGGCATCACCTCGGCAGCGCGGCACAGTGGCCTCGGCAGCGACGAGACCCTCCGCCGCGCCTTCGCCCGCCATCTGGGCACCACACCGAGCGAGTACCGCAAACGCTTCACCAGCACACACGGATGCGACGCGCCGCCTCAGCAGCCCCCCGTGTCCGGCCGGTCGGGCGCGGACGTCGTCGAAGCACGAGGCGTGTCCCGAGGCCGTTGAAGCGGCGCACGACGACTTCGCCCACCTGCGGGGCGGCGAAGCGGCCGACCTGGTCGGGGCGGACGGGCCGCCGCCACGGAACGTCCCCCCACCACCTCGTCGCCGGGCCGGCCGAACCGAGTCTCGGGAGGTCTGCTGTCGGACGGGTGTGTCAGAGTCTGCGCATGCTGGAGATCACGGTGAAGACGGAGAACCGGGAGCGGCACGTCCGCGTGTCCGCCGAGGAGCTGGCCGGGCTGGTCCGGCGAATCGGCGGTGACGGTGACCATTTCCTGGTGGTCCAGCGGATACCCGACCTGCCCGACGTCTTCGTCCAGGTCTGGCACGAGGCCGGTGGTGGCTACACGCTGGAACACCGCGACCACTCCGCTGACCGGCACTTCCAGGCGATGGCCGACGGGCCGGAGGCCGTGATCGCGGCGATTTCCGGCTGGGCCCGTCAGGAGGCCGGTTGGGACGCTGGTCCGGCCTGGTCGCTGCTGGACATGGGCCCCACCCGCGAGGTGCCGCCGCTCGATCTCGACGAGGAGGAGCGCGAGGAGTTGGAGAGGCACGTCCGCGAGGTGCTGGTCGGCGGTTACGCATCCCGCGCCGAACTGACCGAGCTCGCTGAGGAGTACCTGGTGATCGAGGACCGCCGGCCCGTCTCGCGCGAGCAGGCGCGGGCGCTGGCCGACCGGATGTGGCTGGAGCGCGTGGCGGAGCAGGCCGAGTGGCCGGGCGAGACCGACCCCGAACGGCTCACCCGCGCGTTCACCACCCTGCAGGAGGCCGGTGTCACCGCCCGCGAGAACTTCACCTGCTGCCGCAACTGCGGCCAGTCCGAGATCGCCGGTGAAGGCGGGCCCGACGCCCGCGGCTTCGTCTACTTCCACTCCCAGTGCACGGACTCCGCCGCGGCCGGCCACGGACTGGCGCTCCTCTACGGTGGCTTCGACGGCTCGTCGGAGACCACCGGCGCGATCGGCCACGAGGTCGTGGCCGCCCTCGAGGCGGTCGGCCTGCACGCCGAGTGGGACGGTGACCCTGGCCGGGTCATCACCGTCACCCCCCTCGACTGGCGCAGCCGCCTGGTCGGTTAGCGGTCGCGAGGTCGGCGGCCGCAGCGGAGCCGACGTGGTGGCCGGCTCGGCCGCCCGGGCGCGCTGCCCGGCCACCGCCGGCGATCCGCCCCGTCCCTCAGCCGTGGAAGCGCGCGATGAGCCTGGTGAACGCGTACGGCGACTGGTCGATCCCACTGCAGGTGTCGCCGGCGGAGGTGCCGGCCGGGCAGGGGCGGTCGCGGTTGACGGCCCAGAAGGTGAAGCGGGCCAGGTGATGGACTCGGGCGTAGCGGAGCATGGTGGTGAAGTCGGCCGTGGAGGCGACCTCGTCGGCCTCGTCGGTGTGGCCGTTCATCGAGGAGATGCCGATGTGGCGGTAGGCCGTCGCCAGGCTGTAGCCGTACGCCTTGGCGACGGAGCGCGCGAGGCTGTCCGCCGCCGCCGCGCTGGCCGCGCCCATGGAGCCGGTGTGGCCGCCGAAGTCGAACGGCATGATGACCCAGCCGTCGACCGGGAGCCGGGCCGCCGCGCCCCTGGCGATCAGGTCGAGCCCGGTGGCGTCCGGACCGCTCGGGGTGGTGCCGAAGGTGACGTACACCTTCAGGGCCGGGTCGGCGGTTTTGACGATCTCCAGTGCGCTGATCACCCGCTGGCGCACGACGGCGTCGGCGACCTCGGTGTTCTCGATGTCGATGTCTATCGCGTGCAGCCGGTAGGTGGTGATCACCTTCTGGTAGGCGGCCGCCAGCGCGCTCGGGGAACCGCACTTCTCGCCCAGCTTGTTCCCGGCCCAGCCACCGAAGGACACCACGACGTCGCCGCCGGCTGCCCGGATCCGGTTGATCGCGCTCTGGTCGCTGCCGCCGGTGAGCGGCCGGGTGCCGTCCCAGGCCGGGGCGCAGGTGCCGTCGCTGAGCATGAACGCGAGCGTCAGCTGCCGTACCCCGCCCGCCGACAGCACGCTCACCGGGTCCGGCGGGTTGCCCCAACCCAGGTACTCGTACGGGGCGTTGCGGCCGACCGGTCCCCCGGTGGCGGCCTGTCCGGCAGGGGCGAGCGCGACGGGCACGGCGGTGAGCAGGGCGGCGGTGGCGAGAGCGGCCAGGCGGCGGGCCAGGGTGCGCGGTGTCATGGCAGACGAATGAACCATGATGGCAGGTCCTCGTCAAGGCACCGGCTCTGCGGGCCAGGTGCGACTTCACCTGAGTCCGAACGACCGCGTTGATCGAGGCGGAACCGCGCTCGGCCGGCCTCGACGTCCCGTCACGGGTTCCACGCCGCCCGGCCTTTCGCCCGTTCTTGCGCGGTTCGGCGGCTGCGCGACCGGCCCGGGCGGCGGGACCCGACCCGGATCCGGGACGGGCTGCCGTCCGCAGGGCGGCAGCCCGTCGGGCAGGAAGCCTCGGCCGTCGGCGGCGGTCGGGATCTGCCGCGGGCCGTTCCCGGGGACGGGTCAGGCCGCGGAGCGCTCCTCGGGCAGGCGGCGACGCAGCGCGGTCCGCTGGATGGCGGGTGGGTTGTAGGCCATGTCGAGCGTCCCGATGTCGGTACCGGGAGGCACGATGGCGTCGATCTGGTCGAGGATCTCGTCGGTCAGGGTGGTCTCGGCGCCCGCGAGCAGGTCGTCGAGGTGGTCCATGGTGCGCGGCCCGATGATCGCGGAGGTGACGCCGGGGTGGGAGATCGCGAAGGCCATGGCCAGGTGCGTCAGCGACATCCCCGCCGCTTCGGCGAGGGGGACGAGCTGTTCGACGACATCGAGCCGGCGTTCGTCGCTCAGGTGCTTGAAGCCGAAGCCGGCCCGATGGGTAGTGGCCTGCCGGTCCTTGCGGTAGCGGCCGGTGAGCAGTCCCCCGCCCAGCGGACTCCAGACCAGCGTGCCCATCCCGTAGTGCTGACAGACCGGCAGCACCTCGCGTTCGATGCCCCGGTTGAGGATCGAGTACGACGGCTGTTCGGTGCGGAAGCGCTGCAGGCCACGCCGTTCGGCGACCCACTGCGCCTCGACGATGTCCGAGGCGGGGAAGGAGGAGTGGCCGATGGCCCGGACCTTGCCCGCGCGCATCAGGTCGGTGAGGGCCGAGAGGGTCTCCTCCACGTCGGTATCCGGGGCGGGGCGGTGGATCTGGAACAGGTCGACGTGGTCGGTCTGCAGCCGGCGCAGCGAGTCGTCCAGTGCGCGCGTCAGCCAGCGCCGCGAGTTGCCCTGCTGGTTGGGGTCGTCCCCCATCGGGAGGTGCGCCTTGGTGGCGAGCACGACGTTGTCCCAGCGGCCCTTGAGGGCCTTGCCGACGATCTCTTCGGACTCGCCGCGCGAGTAGGCGTCGGCGGTGTCGACGAAGTTGATGCCCGCATCCAGCGCCTTGTGGATGATGCGCGTGGAGTCGTCGTGGTCGGGGTTGCCGATGGCGCCGAACATCATCGCGCCCAGGCAGTACGGGCTGACCTTGATGCCGGTTCGGCCCAGCATGCGGTACTTCATGGTTCTCCTCGTGCGTAGTGGTCGGCGCCCACCGCGGCGCGATACGCCGGCGCAAGCGGAACATCGTTCCACTACAACGATACGGAACGCCGTTCCGGTTATCAACCGTAGTTCCCGTACTTCACCGTGCACGACGGCGCGACCGATGCGGGACATCCTCACCAGCGCGTGCGCGCCGACGCGCTCGCGCGAGGCCCCCGGGTGAGGGACGTTCACCGGTCCGGAGAATTCGCCGCCACGACGCGGGCCGCGCACGTACCGTGTCGCAGAGGATGAATGCGCGTTCGATGGAGGGGGAAGAGACATGAGGCAGAGCACACGGCGCCGCCGGCGGAGCTCTCTCACCGGATACGCGGTCGCGGCCGCCGCGACCATCTTGGCGGTGTGCGGCTCGGGATCCGCTTCGGCGGCCACACCCGGAACCGTCACGGCCGGCGGCATCACCGTCGAGGCGCGGGCCGGAGCCGGCGCCCCCGGGCAGGCGGACGTCCTGAGTGCGCCGACGCTCGTGGCGCACAGCGTGCTGGGGGATGTCGGGTACCGCGAGGTGGGTGAGGGCAGCCCGATCCTGTTGGTCATGGGGTACGGCGGATCCATGGACGACTGGGCCCCGTCATTCGTGGACGCCCTCGCCGCCCACCACCGGGTCATCGTCTTCGACAACGCGGGAGTCGGGCGGACCAGCGCCCTGCCGGCGCCGCTGACCGTCTCGGCGATGGCCGATCAGACCAGCGCGCTGATCTCCTCGCTGCGACTGCACCGGCCGGCCGTGCTCGGCTGGTCCATGGGCGGCATGATCGCCCAGGCTCTGGCCGTGCGGCATCCAGGCCAGGTCAGCCGGCTCGTCCTGGCCGCCACACAGGCCGGAACCGGAAGGTCCCTGCCCATCCCGCCCGCCGCAGCCGCTGCCCTGAACAGCCCGAACCCCGCGGTCGAGCTGTCCGTCCTGTTCCCGGGGGACCGGACCGCCGCGGCGCGGGCCTACGCCGGGGGGATTCTCCAGTACCCGAACTTCTACCGGGCTTCTGACGTCGTGAAGAACGCGCAGACCGACGCCGTCCAGCAGTGGATGGCGGGCGGCGACCCCGCGGGTCGCCAGGTGGGCCGCATCCGCACCCCCACCCTGGTCGCCGACGGGACCCTGGACGCGCTGGACCCGACGGCCAACGACGTGATCCTGACGCACAGCCTGCGCCGGGCTGGTCTCGCGCTGTACCCCGACGCCGGACACGCCTTCCTCTTCCAGGACGCGGCGGAGTTCATCCCGGCCGTGGACCGCTTCGTGAGCTGAACACGTACGTCCCGCCGAGGCTGGGCCTGACAGGCGGAGGAAGCGGGCGAGGTCGAGTTGCTCGCCCCCACCCCCGCGCCCGGGCACGCACCACCCCTGCCGCCGGCCCCGACGAAACGGCGCCCTGTGACAACCGTGCGCCCGTGCCGTGCCGCCGGTTCCACCGTTCGGGGGAAAACCCGCCGCCGCGCGGATCGGATTCGTCACGACGGCGGGCGGGTGCGGATGACTTGGGCCGTCCAGCACGCGGGAAAGGCGAACTCCTCATGTCACCAGGGAACCCGTCGGACGGGGCGCTCTGTCTGGTCACCGGGGCCACCGGCTACATCGGCGGGCGACTCGTGCCCGAGCTTCTGGCCGCGGGCTACCGCGTACGCTGTCTGGCGCGTGACCCGGGGCGGCTGCGCGACCAGCCGTGGTCGGCCCGGGTCGAGGCGGTGCGCGGCGATGTGACGAAGCCGCAGACGCTTCCGGGAGCCTTCCGGGACGTCGAGGTCGCCTACTACCTGGTGCACGCCATCGGCACCGGACCGGGCTTCGAGGAGACCGACCGCACCGCCGCCCACGCCTTCGCGGCGGCGGGCCACACGGCCGGGGTGCGGCGGATCGTCTACCTCGGCGGACTGACTCCGCGGGGCGTGCGGGAGAGCGAGCTGTCGCCTCATCTGCGTTCGCGGGCCGAGGTGGGCCGCATCCTGTTGGCCGGTCCGGTGCCAGCAGCCCAGTTGCGGGCCGCGGTGATCATCGGTTCGGGTTCGGCGTCCTTCGAGATGCTGCGGTACCTGACCGAACGGCTTCCAGTGATGATCACGCCGACCTGGGTGAACACCAGGATCCAGCCGATCGCCGTTCGCGACGTGCTGCGCTACCTGGTCGGCGCGGCCAGGCTGCCGGAGACGGTCAACCGGAGTTTCGACATCGGCGGCCCGGACGTCCTGACGTACCGGCAGATGATGACCCGCTACGCGGCTGTCGCCGGGCTGCCGCGCCGGGTGATCGTGCCGGTGCCGGTGCTCACCCCCCGCCTGTCCAGCCACTGGGTGGGTCTGGTCACCCCGGTCCCCTCGGGCATCGCCCGTCCACTGGTCGAGTCACTGCGGCACGAGGTGGTCTGCTGCGAGCACGACATCAGGGACTACGTCCCGTACCCGCCGGGCGGCCTGATCGGTTTCCCGGACGCCGTACGCCTCGCGCTCAGACGCGTGCGGGACGCCGACGTCGCCACCCGTTGGTCGTCCGCCGCGGTGCCCGGCGCCCCCAGCGACCCGCTGCCCACCGACCCCGACTGGTCCGGTGGCAGCCTCTACCAGGACCGGCGCTCGGTGGCCGTCGACGCCGAGGCGGGCGCGCTGTGGCAGGTCATCGAGGGCATCGGCGGCGAGAGCGGCTGGTACTCCCTCCCGCTCGGCTGGGAGCTGCGGGGATGGCTGGACCGGCTGGTCGGCGGGGTGGGGCTGCGTCGTGGGCGGCGCGACCCGCGACGGCTGCGGGTCGGCGACTCGCTGGACTTCTGGCGGGTCGAGGAGATCGAGCCCGGACGGTTGCTGAGGCTCCGTGCCGAGATGCGGTTGCCGGGCCGGGCATGGCTGGAACTGACCGTCACGGACGCCGACGAGGGACGATGCGTCTACCGGCAGCGCGCGCTGTTCCGGCCGCACGGCTTGGCCGGACACGCGTACTGGTGGACCATCGCGCCGTTCCACGCCCTGGTCTTCGGCACCATGGCCCGCAACATCGCCCACCGGGCGCGGCAGCTCATGGCCTCCGCCGACGCTCACTCCGCGCGCCTCGGCCTGCCTGACGACCCCACCGTGCCGCCCACCGGAAGGGGGACACGGTGAAGGCCTCGGTCGCGCTGTTCACCGCCGACCTGCGCGTTCACGACAACCCCGTGCTGAGCTCGGCGCTGGCGGACGCGAACGGCACAGTGGTGCCGCTCTTCGTCCTGGACCCGGCAGTGGATCGGGCCGGATTCCTGGTGCCCAATCGGGCCGCGTTCCTCGCCGACTGCCTCGCGGACCTCGACGCGGCGCTGCGGAAGCGCGGCGGACGCCTGATCGTCCGACACGGCGACGTGGTGGAGCAGGTGTGCCGGGTGGCGCACGAGGCGGGCGCCGGTACCGTACACGTCGCGGGCGGGGTGAGCGGCCACGCGACGCGTCGTGAGAACCGGCTGCGGAGGGCGCTGTCCGCGTCCGGCCGCGAACTGCGGGTGCACGACGCCGTGGTGACGGTGCTGGCTCCGGGGCAGGTCCTGCCGTCCGGGGCGAAGTCCAAGGACCACTTCGCGGTCTTCACTCCGTACTTCCGCCGCTGGTGCTCCGAGACGCCACGCGGTGTCCTCCGGGCGCCCCGCGGGATCAGCACCCCGGAGGTGCGTTCCGACCCGCCGCCGAAGGCTGCCGACCTGGCAGGCGGGCGGGTGTCGCCGGCACTGCCCCCCGGGGGCGAGGGCGAGGGCCGCGGACGAATGCGTCGCTGGGAGTCGGCCGCCTTGGACGAGTACGCCGACCGGCACGACGACCTGGCGGGCGACGCGACCTCACGCCTGTCGCCGTACCTGCACTTCGGCTGTCTCTCGGCGGTGGAGCTGGTGGGGCGGGCGCGGGCCCGCGGCGGCGCCGGAGCGGACGCCTTCGTGCGGCAGCTGGCCTGGCGTGACTTCCACCACCAGGTACTCGCCGCACGCCCCGACGCGGCCCACCAGGACTACCGGCCGCGCGGCGACCGGTGGCGGCACGACGCCGAGGAGATCGCCGCATGGCGGGACGGCCGAACCGGCTACCCCGTGGTGGACGCGGGGATGCGCCAGTTGCGGCACGAGGGCTGGATGCACAACCGGGCGCGACTGCTGACGGCCAGCTTCCTGGCCAAGACCCTCTACGTCGACTGGCGCGTCGGGGCCGCTCACTTCCTGGACCTGCTGGTCGACGGAGATGTGGCGAACAACCAGCTCAACTGGCAGTGGGTGGCGGGCACCGGTACCGACACCCGGCCGAACCGGGTGCTCAATCCACTCGCGCAGGCCACCCGCTTCGACCCCGACGGTGCCTACGTGCGGCGGTGGGTCCCCGAGCTCGCCTCGGTCGGCGGCGCCGCCGTGCACCGCCCCTGGCGGTTGCCCGCCACCGAACGCGCACGGCTCGACTACCCCGACCCCATCGTCGACCTCGAACAGGCCCTCGCCCGCTTCCGGCAGGCGCGCCGCATCGACTGACACCGTCCTCGCCTCCGGCCGTCCACCGTGGCGGCCTCCTTCACGACGACCATGCGCGCCCTGCCGCACACTACGCAATCTCCGTTGCCGTTCTGGCAAGCTGGGGGCATGGACGACGACCTCGACCGAACGCTCGACGCGGTCGGACCCCGGCTACGCGCGCTGCGCCGCCAGCGAGAGACGACGCTGGCCGACCTGTCGGCAGCGACCGGCATCTCGGTGAGCACCCTGTCCCGGCTGGAGTCCGGCACCCGCCGGCCCAACCTCGAACTGCTACTCCCCCTGGCCAGAGCCCACGGCGTCACGCTCGACGAACTCGTCGGCGCCCCGCCCACCGGAGACCCGCGCATCCACCTGCGCCCCGTCACCCGCCACGGCATGACCATGCTGCCCCTGACCCGCCGGGCCGGCGGCATCCAGGCGTACAAACTGGTGATCCCGGCCGGCAGCTCTCGGAAGGACGCCGATCCACAGACCCACGAGGGTTACGAGTGGCTCTACGTCCTCAACGGACGGCTGCGGCTCGTCCTCGGGGACCACGATCTGGTGCTCTCCCCCGGGGAGGCGGCCGAGTTCGACACCCGCGTGCCGCACTGGTTCGGCGCCGTCGATGCCGAACCGGTCGAGTTCCTCAGCCTGTTCGGCGGGCAGGGGGAACGCGCGCACCTCCGCGCACGCCCCAGGACGGAACACTCATCCGGACGACCCGGCCAGGGGCCACCGTCAGATGGTCCCGGGTGACGGACCAGGGCGAGGTGCTCGGCCGGCTGCTCCCGGCCGGGCGACGCCCTCCCCGGGACGACAACCCGCGGCGGCGGGCGCCCAACGGACGAGACGGCGGCCCACGGGCCTGAGCCGCAGCCGTACGCCGGGCACCGAGTGGAGGTGACCCGGCGTACGGCCCGGTCGGCGTCAGACCGCGCGGGCCCGCCGGTAGGCGGCCAGATCGCCCACCGAGATGAGGGCGAGTCCTTCTCGTTCGGCGAGGTCCAGCAGATCGTCCAGCCTCGCCATGCCCCAGTCGGATCGGACGAGCTCGCACATGGTGGTCACGCCGGACAGCCCGGCCAGGCGGGACAGATCGACGGCGGCCTCGGTGTGGCCGTCGCGTTCCAGCACACCGCCACGGGCGGCCCGCACGGGGAAGATGTGGCCGGGACGGGCGAAGTCGACCGGTCGGGCGGCCGGATCGGCCAACGCCCGTAGAGTGCGGGCGCGTTCGTCCGCCGGAATCCCGGTGGTGCCGCCGGCGACCAAGTCCACCGAGACGGTGAAGGCCGTGCCGTGCAGTCCCGTGTTGTCGTCGACCATCTGGGGCAGGTCGAGTTCCGCGCAGCGCTCGTACGGGAGTGCCGCGCAGACCACAGCGGACGTGCGGTCCAGCAGGTAGCGGATCGCGGTCTCGTCGGTGAACTCGGCGGCCACCATGAGGTCGCCCTCGTTCTCGCGGGACTCGTCGTCGAAGACGATCACGAAGCCGCCGCGGCGGAAGGACTCGATCGCCTGCTCCACGCGCTGCAGGTGGTCGGTTCGGGTCAGTTGTGCCATGGTCATGTGCTCTCCTGCGTTCCGGGCCGTCCGGGCGATCGGAAGTCGCCCAGGCCGGCTTCACTGGTCTGCGAGAGAACGCGGCCATGGGGCAGACCCCGCGCGCAAGCGCGCGCAGGCTGCCCCATGGGACGGCGTGGCGCGCGACGGGGACACGATGACGGCAGACGGCCCGCCCCCGTTGCGCGCACGTCGTTCCGGGGAGAAGCGAGCACCAGTTCGCCGACGGCCCGTCAGGGGACACCGCCGGTCGGACAGTGGATCGCCGCGCACTGCCTTCCATCCGGACTTTCACCGTCGGTCCTGGAGTTCCACCAGGTCAACCAGCCGATGGCTTCGGCTGGGTCGCGGACTTTCACCGCCGGTTCGGAATTGCACCGACCCCGGAGCGCGCGAACACTCAGGGGGATCATGGCACAACTTCGCCCTGCTGCTGACGTGTTCTCCCACACATTCCTGATCTGGCGTCAGCTGACCGCCGGGGAGGCACCGCGGTGGGTGGCATGCTGTGGGTGCGGCGCCACCATTGACCACCGCGACCACCAGGGGTGGTCACCGGCCCGCCGCGCCCGGTGGCCGACCACGACGGACCGGCTGGCGGTCCGCCGGCGCACTCGCCGCGGCCTCCCCGGACCACGGGGGTGTGATCGATCGGGCGGTCCGGCCGAGAACCAGCCCGCGAACGCCCACCCGGGGCGACCCGCCGCGTCGGGCCGCCCTGGAGCGCGTGGGATCAGGGGCCTGCTCAAGGATCGCGGGCGGGAGCCGGTGGACGAGCGGCGATGGACGGTCGAGCACCGCTGGGCATGACAACGGCGCCCCCTCAGCGCGGCCCGTGAGACGGCGTCGCTGCCGCGCCAGACGCCGGCTCATGCCGCCCGGCGACCGGCGAGCGGGAGCCAGGGGCATGGCCTCCCGCGCGCCGGGCGGGAGCGGACCGTAGGCTGCCACCATGACCGATGTTTTGACGCCGAGTCCCGCCGAGGCCTTCGAGATGCTGCTCGCCGGCAACCTCCGGTTCGTCGCCGGCCTGCCCCAGCACCCGAACCAGGACGCCGCCCGCCGTACCGAGACCGCTCCGGGCCAGAGCCCGTTCGCGGTGTTGTTCGGGTGCTCCGACTCCCGCCTGGCCGCGGAGATCATCTTCGACCGGGGGCTGGGCGACATGTTCGTGGTCCGCACGGCCGGGCACGTCGTGGGCACCGAGGTCCTGGGCAGCATCGAGTACGGGGTGAGCGTGCTGGAGTGCCCGCTGGTCGTGGTCCTGGGCCACGACTCGTGCGGGGCGATCGCCGCCGCCCGCGCCGCCGCCGACGGCGGCAGGACGCCGGGCGGATTCGTACGGGACGTGGTCGAACGGGTGACCCCGAGCGTGCTCGCCGCGCGCGCCGCCGGACGGGACGAACCGGAGGAGATCCTCCACGAGCACATAAGGAGCACCGTCGACCTGCTGCTGGACCGCTCCCGTATCCTCGCCGAGCGCGTCGCCGCCGGCCGGCTCGCGGTCGCGGGCCTGTCCTACCGCCTGGCCGACGGCAGCGCGCACCTGGTCGCCGCCAGGGGCCTTCCCGCCCCTGCCGTCACAGCGTGACATCCGGTCACAACGGGGGCACCTCCGCGGGTCGCTCGCCGCTCGGCGCCGCTGAAGACCGGCGGAGCCGGCCACCCCGGTTCCGCGTCCACCATGCCCGCCATCACTGAATTGACAATCAGTTTCATCAGGACCGGCGCAACGCCCAGGGCAGGAAGAACCACAGCCCCGCGAACATCAACATGCTGGCGCCGGTGACGGCGATCGCGGCCGCGCGACCGAGAACCACGTCGATCAGCAGGAGCACGACGCCGTTCAGCGCGAGCGCGAGGAAGACCAGGCCCACCAAGGCGAGCCGGGTCGACAGCTCCACGATCCGGCGCTTGGCCCCGCGGTGGAACAGGCCCCGGTGCAAGGCCACCGGGGTGGCCAGGACCGCGGAGGAGACCACGGTCAGCAGCAGGGCGGTGACGTAGACGCCCTGCTGGACATCGCTCAGCTGCGCGAAGCGCGGCGTGAACGCCACGCCGAGGAGGAAGGCGAACACGATCTGGACGCCGGTCTGCACGACACGGAGTTCTTGGAGCAGCTCGACCAGGTTCCGGTCGGCCCGTTCCTCGGTCGTCTCGTGACGCTGCGGCACAGGGGGGTGCTCCGGCTGTTCCTGCATGGATCCCAATGTCGCCCGATGCGCGGGAGCACGCGAGCCAGGTTCGTCCGCACCCTGATCCGGCCGCGCCGGGGGCCGGTCCTGGCAGCCCGGCGCGGGTGGCCCGGACTCCCGGGGAGGGGGCGTGATCGAAGCGGACGGCTTCCCCGTTCACCGCGACGGTGATCCGGGTCGCGGGCCCGGCCCACCTTCCGCCCGGCCCATGCGGACATGGCGTGTCAGGTCCGCCGGCCGGGGAAGACGTTGGGCTGGTCACGTCCGGTGGACGGAAACAGTCGAGAGGTGGAGGAAGCCAGATGAGTGCGAAGGTGCGGTACGCGATCGGAGCCGAGGTCCACTGTGCGGACGGCGACTACGGGCGCCTGGAGCGCGTGGTGATCGATCCGGTGGCGCGCAGGGTCACCCATCTCGTGGTGGGCGGCCGCAACGAGGCGAACCGCCTGGTGCCCGTGGGCCTGGTCGACGAGGAGCAGGCCGACGAGGACACCGGAGCGGGTGCCGCCGAGGGCATCCGGCTACGCTGCGGCACCGCCGCGCTGGAGCGGCTGGACCCGGCGGAGGAGACCGGGTTCCTCCCCGGCGGCACCCACGAGTTGGGCTACGCGCCCGACCAGGCGATCATCTGGCCCTACTACGGCCTGGGCGTGGGCGCGATGGGACTGACGCCCGCCATGCTGCGGGCGGACACGCAACCCAGGACGACGACGTACGACCGGGTGCCCACCGGTGAGGTCCAGATCCGGCACGGGGACCACGTCGAAGCCACGGACGGTGACATCGGTCGGGTCCAGGGTCTGGTGATCGACCCGCAGGACCACGCCGTGACACACGTGCTCCTCCAGGAAGGCCACCTGTGGGGGAGGAAGACCGTCGCCATCCCCATCCGCGCGACCACCTGGACCAGCGGCACCGTCAAGGTCCGGCTGAGCAAGGCGGAGCTCGGCGATCTGCCGCCGGTGGAACTCGACTCCCGGCACTGACTCGGGCCGGTCGAGGACCTCCGCTGCTCCCGCGCCGCCGAGGCGGGGCCGCGCCGGGCCCGGTCTCCGCATCGGGCGGCGCCTCACGGCTGGCGGGACATGGACCTGATGCCCCTGCCGAACGTGGCCACCAGCGCGGAGGCGGCGACCAGGAGCGGGAAGACCAGCATCGCCGTGCGGCCGGGGACGTGGGCCAGCAGCACTCCGGCGAGGGCGGGTGCCAGAGCGGCCGCCGAGGTGGCGGCCAGGAGGAGCAGGCTGACCACCCGACCCTGGAGGTGGTCCGGGGTGACGGCCGCCTGGTAGCCGAAGAGGGCGGCGTTGGCGGTGGGACCGAGGAACAGCGCGGCGGCGAGGGGCACCGCGGTCACGATGCTGGTGGACACCAGCACACTGAGCGCCATCAGTGCGGTGGTGGACCAGCAGATCACCGTGATCAGCGTCGGCAGGCGCAGTCGGCGCTGCAGGGCCGGAGCGGCGACGGCACCGAGGAGACCGCCCACAGCGATGATCATGCTGACCAGGCCGACGAGGAGCGGCGGGAGTCCGGAGCGTCGCAAGGAGATGGTCATCGCGAAGATCATGCCGGTGAAGGCCATGTTGAGCGGGGCGGCGATCACGAGCAGGGCCCGGAGGAACGGACTGCCCAGGACGAACCGCAGGCCCTCCCCTCCGAGGCCGCCTCCGGAGGGGGCCGTGGCCGGCCGGGGCTGTTGCAGGGGCCGGCGGATGCACAGGACGGCCGAAAGCGACAGCAGGAAGCTGAGGGCGTTGCCGAAGAACGGCAGCGCCTTGCCCAGCCCGAACAGCAGGCCCCCCAGGGGCGGCCCGACCAGCGACGTGCCGTACGCCCGTGCCTCGTTGCGGGCGACGGCGGTGACGATCTGATCCTGACCCACCAGGCTGCGGACCGCGGCGTGTTCGGCGGTGCTGAAGACGGCGGTCGCGGCAGCGCTCCCGGCGACCACCGCCAGGATCACGGCCAGACCGGCGGCACCGGCCTCGACCGCGCAGGCGAGGACCGCGTACACGACGAGCCGGAAGACGTCACAGAAGATCATCAGCCGGCGCCGGTCGAAGCGGTCGACGAGGAGGCCGGCCGGCAGCCGGGAGATCATCGTGACGGCGAAACCGACCGTGCCGACGAAGCCGGCCCGTGCCGGCGACCGGGTCAGCTGGAACACCAGGAGGGGCAGCGCCAGGTCGGCCATGGCACTGCCGGTGTCCGAGAGGCACTGGCCGGTCCAGAGCAGGTTGAAGGCGCGGTTGCGCCACAGGCTCGGCGGCCGGCTGGTCCGGGACGTGTCGATGGCGTCCCCGGTGAGTGGCTGTGTCACGTCGACTCCGTCGTGGAAACGATCAGCATCTTCGTCACCGAACCGCTGTCGGCGACGACGTCGCGCAGGTGCCGGAAGCCCAGACGCCGGCACATCGCCAGGCTCGCGGTGTTCTCCGCGCCCACCATCCCGTAGACCTCCTTGAGTCCGAGGCCGTCGGCGGCGTGGCGCAGCAGGCCGCGGATCACCTCGGTGCCCAGTCCCCGACCCCAGAACTCCGGGGCGAGCGCGGTGACCAGTTCATGGCCGTCGACGTTTCCCGTCCTCTTCACCTCCGCGTGGCCCGCGTACGTCCTGCCGTCCAGCCACAGGCCCCACACGTCGAAGAGACGTCTGGGGTACACGTCGGTCAGGATCGAGCGGAACAGCACGCGGATCTCCGGCTCGGGCACGAGGTCCTGGCCCATCCAGCGGCACACGTCCGCATTGCGCAGGAGGGCGACGAAGACGTCCTCGTCCTCGTCCCGGTAGGGGATGAACTCCACGTGCTCGGTGTGCATGACAGGGGTCACGGTGGGCTCCTCGGGGTGTCGTGGGGCGGGCCTGCTCGTCCGTGCTGCGGCGGCGCGCGCGGGCTGGCCGAGGCGGCAACGGACGGTGAGGCCGGGGCGGTTGGGGCGGCGGTGCTGTGGAAGTGGAGGCTGCGGGACAGGGCGGCGGGGCCCCGGCGCCGGGAGTCGCGGCGGCCGTGCCGCGGGTGGCGGGGGGGGGGGGGGGGGGGGGGGGGGGGGGGGGGGGGGGGGGGGCGGGGGGGGGGGCCCCCCCCCCCCCCCTCCCCACGACCGGTCAGGCTTCGACGTTCTCCATGCGCTCGCGCAGGCTCCGCGGCCGCATGTCGGTCCAGACCTCGTCGACGTAGGCGGAGCACTCCGCCTCGGTGCCCTCCTTGCCGACGGTCCGCCAGCCCGCGGGCACCTCGATGTCGACCGGCCAGAGGGAGTACTGCTCCTCGTCGTTGCGCAGCACCTGGTAGACGGTGTTCTCGTCCATGTCACGTTCCTTCGTCATCGCTGGGTTGTCGTCGGTGAGTCGTCGCCGCACGGGCCGGTGGTCGGGGCCCGGGCGGACCGCGGGCCGCGCCGGGCGGCTCCCGGCAGCGGCGCCCCGCGCGGTCGGAGCGTCGTCATCGCCCTCCTCGGGCGTGCCGGGCGATGTGGCGCAGTGCCTGGCCGAACTCCTCGGCCACCCGGCGCACGGTGGCCGTGTCGTGGACGGCGGGGCGGTGGTGCCAGGTGAAGGCGAGGCGGCCGTGCTGCACCGCGCCCACCACCTCCACCAGGTGGGAGCCGCCGTCCCGGGGGTCGTGGTCCTGCCCGAAGGAGCCGTGCTCGGCACGGACCAGGCCACCCTCGGGAACCTCCGACCGGGCGTCCCACTGACCGAGGTAGTTGAAGACCACCTGACCGTGCGCGCCGGCGGAGAGGCGCTTGCGGACGTCGGGCGAACCGAAGGTGCGCAGGGCGCCGAAGCCCAGCCCGTTGCCCGGCACCGCGCGCAGTTGCCGGCGCACCGCCTTCACCAGGGAACGCCAGTCACGGTCCGGGCCGAGGTCGTCGGGAGCGGGCACCTGGAAGGCGACCGGGTAGACGGTGGTGAACCAGCCGACCGTGTGGGAGAGGTCGACGCCGTCCACCACGTCCTCGCGGCCGTGTCCTTCCAGGTCCAGGCGGACCCGCTCGTGCCCGGTCCAGCGGGCCAGCGCCAGGGCGAGCGCGGCCAGCAGCACGTCGTTGACGCGGGTGCGGTAGGCCGTCGGCGCGGCCCGCAGCAGGGCCGTCGTGTCTTCTTCGCCCAGTTCCACGGTCACCGCCGCGGTCTCGGCCGGCTGGTGTCCCGCGGGGCGGTCGGGCGGGGCCGCCCCGGCGGTCACCGCCGCCTCCCAGTAGGGCAGTTCGTGGTCCAGGCCACCTTCCGCGACGTGGGCCGCGAGCTTGAGCGCCCACTCCCGGAAGGAGGTGCCGCGCTCCCCGAGCGTGATCGGGCCGCCCCGCACGGCCTGCTGGTAGGCGCTCTCCAGGTCGTCGCGCAGCACACGCCAGGAGACGGCGTCGACGACCAGGTGGTGGGCGACCAGGAGCAGGTGGACCGGCCGACCGGGGTCGCCGGTGAACAGGGCCGCCCGCAGCAGCGGACCGCGTGCGAGGTCGAAGCGGGCGTGCAGCTCGTCGGCGGCCTTCGCCATGGCCGCGTCGGCCTCCTCCGCGGACCGTCCCGTCAGGTCGTACGGGACGAGGAGGTCCTCGGTGCGGGCCGGCGGCGGGTTGAACTGGCGCCAGCCCTCCTCCTCCCGGGTGAACCGCATGCGCAGGGCGTCGTGGTGTTCCAGCAGGGCGTCCAGGGCGGCGCGCAGCGCCCGCGGGTCGGGGTCGGCGCCGAGTTCCAGTAGCGTCGACTGGTTGAAGTGCTGGTGGGCGGCGCGCGGGGTGGTCAGGAACCACTCCTGGATGGGGGTGAGCGGCACCTCTCCCGTCACCGGGCCGTCGCCGCCGCGCCGTGGGGCGTCGCGCACGACGGTGGCCAGCTCGGCCACGGTCTGATGCGTGAACAGGTCCCGGGTCGCCAGGTGCAGGCCGTCCCGGCGCAGCCGCGACACCACCTGCATGCTGAGGATGGAGTCGCCGCCGAGCACGAAGAAGTTGTCGTCGGCGCCGATCTCCTCGATGCCCAGGACGTCGGCCCAGATCCGGGCGATGCGGCGTTCGGTGTCGGTCCGCGGTGCGAGGCGCGGCCCGGCGGCGGCCTGCGCGGGCCCGGGCGCGGGCAGGGCCCGCCGGTCGGTCTTGCCGTTCGGGGTGAGCGGCAGCCGTTCCAGCGGCACGAACACCGACGGGATCATGTGCGGCGGCAGCAGTCCGGCCAGGTGCCCGCGCAGCGCACCGGCGGACACCCGCTCCGGCAGGGGTCCGGCGGACCCGTCCGCGGGGACGACGTAGGCCACCAGCCGGCCGGGCCCGGCGACCGCCCCGTCCCCGGAGGCGTCGGCGCGCACGGTGACGATCGCGTCGCGCACCAGGGGGCTGCGGCGCAGCGCGGTCTCGATCTCACCCGGCTCGATCCGGAAGCCGCGCAGCTTGATCTGGTCGTCCACGCGTCCGGCGAAGCGCAGGTCGCCGTCGGCGTGCCTGCGCACCAGGTCGCCGGTGCGGTACATGCGTTCCCCCGGCGCGCCGAACGGGTCGGCGACGAACCGCTGGGCGGTCAGGCCCGGGCGGCCCAGGTAGCCGCGGGCGACGCCCGGTCCGGCCACGTACAGCTCCCCGGCCACGCCGGGTGGGACGGGCCGCAGGGCGGCGTCGAGGACGTAGACGCGGGTGGCGCCGCAGGGGCGGCCGATCGGCGGCGTGCCCCCGCCCGGCGACAGCGGACCGGTCCAGGTGGCGACCACCGTGGCCTCGGTGGGACCGTAGGAGTTGATCATCCGGCGGCCGGGGGCCCACGTGTCGACCAGGTCGGCCGGGCAGGCCTCGGCGCCGACGATCAGGGTGCGCAGGGCGGGCAGCGCGTCGGCCGTCTCCGGTTCCACGGTGGCCAGGGCCGCCGGGGGGATCAGGGTGTGGCTGACGCACCGGTCGGCGAGTACCTCGGCCAGCCGCTCACCGACCAGCGGACCCTCCTCCCCCGTGACCAGCGCGGCCCCGCTGAGCAGGGAGACGCACAGTTCCAGCACGGAGGCGTCGAAGCTGGGCGAGGCGAACTGCAGCACCCGCTCGCCGGGGCCCACGGCGTACTGCTCGGCGGCGGCGGCCGCGAAGGCGGCCAGTCCACGGTGGGTCACCACCACGCCCTTGGGCGTCCCGGTCGACCCGGACGTGTAGATGACGTAGGCGGGGTGCTCGGGGGTGAGCGCGGTGGTGCGGTCGGCGTCCGTGGGCGCCGTCTCCGGCCCGTCCGCGGCCCACACCTCGGCCGGGTCGTCGAGCACCACGCGGGCGCCCGAGTCGCGCACCATGAACTCCCGCCGCTGCGCCGGGTAGTCCGGGTCCACCGGCAGGAAGGCACCGCCGGCCTTGCCGACGGCGAGCTGCGCCACCACCGCCCCCGCCGCCCGAGGCAGGGCGAGGGCGACCAGCCGCTCCGGCCCCACGCCCCGCTGGATGAGCCGGTGGGCCAGCCGGTTGGCCGCCCGATCCACCTCCGCGTACGTCAGCTCCCGGCCGCCGTCCAGCAGCGCCACCGCGTCGGGGGTGCGGGCCGCCTGCCGCTCGAACAGGTCCGGCAGGGTCGCCTCGGGCACCGGTCGGAACGTGCCCCGTGCCTGGTCCAGCAGGGTTTTCAGCTCGCCGTCACCGGTCAGCGGCAGCGCGCCGACGGGCCGCCCGGGGTCCTGCGCGACGGCGGCCAGCAAGGTGCCGAGCTGGCCGGCCATCCGCTCGGCCGTGGCCGCGTCGAACAGGTCGGTGTTGTAGGTGATCAGGCCGTGCAGCGCCCCCGAGTCCGTCTCGGCGAACTCCAGGGTGAGGTCGAACGCCGCCTGTTCCACCTCGGTTTCGACGTCCGTCACGTCGAGGCCCGGCAGGTCGAGGTCGGCCGCCGGGGTGTTCTGCAGGACGACCATGACCTGGAAGAGCGGGGTGCGACTGGTGTCGCGGACCGGCTGCACCTGGTCCACCACCCGTTCGAACGGGGCGTCCTGGTGGGCGAAGGCGTCCAGCACCGTCTGCCGCACGTCGGTGAGGAACTCGGTGAAGGGCCGCCGCGCCTCGACCCGCGAGCGCAGCACCAGGGTGTTGACGAAGAACCCGACGAGGTTCTGCGTCTCGGCCCGGTCGCGGCCGGAGGTGACGGTGCCGACGGCGATGTCCGCATCGCCGCTGAGCCGGGCGAGGTAGGCCTGGGCGGCGGCGACGAGCGTGGTGAACAGGGTGGCTCCCCGCTCGCGGCCGACCCGGGCCAGGCGGCGGGCCGTGCGGGCGGGCACCTCCAGGCGGGCGGTGGCTCCGCTGCTGGTGCGCACCGCCGGCCGGGGGCGGTCGGTGGGCAGGTGGAGCGGCTCTGTTCCCGCCAACTGCTCCTGCCAGTAGGCGAGCTGGTCGCCGGTGCCGGTGTCGCCGGCCGTGCGCTGCCAGTGCGCGTAGTCCGCGTACTGGACCGGCAGAGACGGCAACTGGGGCGCGGTGCGGTCCAGTTCGGCGCGGTAGAGGTGGGCCAGGTCGGTGAGCAGGACAGCGGTCGACCAGCCGTCGGTGACGATGTGGTGCAGGGTGAGGGCCAGCACGTGGTCGTCGTCGGCCAGCCGTACCAGGCCGGTGCGCAGCAGTGGTCCCCGGCGCAGGTCGAAGGGGCGGGCGCGTTCCTCGGCGAGCAGCCGGCGCAGTGCCGACTGCCGTGGATCCTCCGGCAGTTCGGACAGGTCGTGCAGCGGCAGCGGCACGTCCTGCGGTGGATGGACGTTCTGGACGCCGTGGCCGTCGACGCTGTCGAAGGTGGTGCGCAGCGACTCGTGGCGTGCCACCAGGGCGCGCAGGGCCGCGCCGAGCGCGCCGGTGTCCAGGGCGCCGCGCAGGCGCAGGGCGAGCGCGGTGACGTACTCGGCCCCACCGGGCGCGAACTCCTCCAGGAACCAGAGGCGTTGCTGGGCGTAGGACATCGGCGCGGCCGTGTCGCGGGCGACCGGGACGATGGCGCGGCGCCCGGTGCCGGCCGGGTCGCCGGGCCGGCCCTGTTCCTCGGTGAGCAGCCGGGCCAGGCCGGCCGGCGTGGGGTGGACGAACACCGTGCGGGGGGTGAGGTCGGTGCCGAATGCCTCGGACAGACGTCCGGCGAGCCGGATGCTGAGGATGGAGTCGCCGCCCAGCTCGAAGAAGCTCTCCTCCACGCCGGGCGCTCGCATGCCCAGGACCTCCCCGAAGACCTCCGCCGTGCGGCGTTCGGCCTCGGTACGCGGCGCGACCCGCTCGCGGTGCCCGCCGCCGTGTTCCGCGTCCGGCGCCGGGAGGGCCGCCCGGTCGACCTTGCCGTTGCCGCTCAGCGGGAGGGTGGCGAGCGGGACGAAGGCGGCGGGGACCAGGTAGTCGGGCAGGGCGCGGGCGGCGAAGGCCCGCAGCTCCTCCGGGTCGTTCCCGGCCGGTCCGACCACGTAGGCCACCAGCCGCCTGCCGCCGGGCCGCTCCTCACGGGTGAGGACGGCGACGTCGGTGACCTCCGGGTGTGCCGCGAGCGCGGCCTCCACCTCGCCGGGTTCCACCCGGAAACCGCGGATCTTCACCTGGTCGTCCGCGCGGCCCAGGAACTCGACGGTTCCGTCCGGGCGCCGCCTGGCCAGGTCGCCGGTGCGGTACATCCGGGCGCCGGGCGGACCGAGGGGGTCGGCGAGGAAGCGTGCCGCGGTCTCGCCCGCACGCCCCAGGTAGCCGCGCGCCACGCCCTCGCCGGCCACGTACAGCTCGCCCGCACAACCCGGCGGGACGGGCCGCAGGCGGCCGTCGAGGACGTGGACGCGCTTGTCGTCCAGGGGGTGGCCGATGGGAACGGTGTCGGGAACCGTCGTCGCGTCCGCGAGGGTGAAGGAGGTCGCGAAGGTCGTGGTCTCGGTGGGTCCGTAGCCGTCCACCACGCTCAGGCCGGGGCAGGCGCCCAGGACCCGGCGCACGGCGGCGGCGGGCACCACGTCACCGCCGGTCCACAGCCGGCGCAGGCCGGCGAAGCAGTCCGGCGTGTCCTGGGCCAGCAGCCGGAAGAGCCCGGCGGTGAGCCACAGCGCAGTTAACCCGCCGTTCCCGGCCAGCCGCCGCAGCAGCGCCGCGTCCACCGGCCCCTCGGGGGCGACGACCACGCAGCCGCCGTTGAGCAGCGGTGCCCACACCTCGAAGGTGGCGGCGTCGAAGGCCACCGGCGAGTGCAGGAGCACCCGGTCGCAGAGGCCGCCGGCGAAGCGGCTGTCGGTGGCCAGCGACGCCACGTCGCGGTGCCGTACCGCCACCGCCTTGGGCTGTCCGGTGGATCCGGAAGTGAACATCACGTAAGCCAGCCGGTCCGGGTCGGCGGGCGGCACGGGCCGCACCGCCTCCCCCGCCACGTCGGTCCGTGCGGCGGCGACCTGTTCGGCGGTGAGCCGGGTGGTGGCGCCCGCCCGGGCGAGCAGGACGCGGCGGCGTTCCTCGGGGGCCCGGGCGTCCACGGGCACGTAGGCGCCGCCCGCCTTGAGCACGGCCAGCTGGGCGACGACGAGTTCGGCCGAGCGGTCCATCAGCAGCGCCACCCGGGCCTCGGGCGCCAGGCCGTCCGTCAGCAGCCGGGAGGCCAGGCGGTCCGACCAGTCATCCAGCTGGCGGTAGGTCAGCTCGTTCTCACCCTGCCGCAGCGCGACCGCTTCGGGGGTGCGGTCCGCCTGCTCGGCGAAGACCCGCACCGGGCTGCGCGGAGCCGCCCGGCGGGCGGTGGCCTGCCACGACGCCAGCAGTTCCCGGTCGGCCGGGGTGAGCGGGTCCAGCTCGCCGAGGTCACCGTCGAGGCCGTCGGCGAGGGCGGTGAGCAGGACGACCAGGCGGTCCGCCGCGTCCTGGACCGTGCGGCGGTCGAACAGCGCGGGGTCGTAGGCCAGGTCGAAGCCGAGCCGCTCGGTCAGGTGGGCGCGCAGGCACCAGGGGAAGGTGGTGGCGTCGTCGGCGCGCACCTCCGCCACCCGCACCCCGGTCCTGGCCGCGGCCGACTCGTCGACGGGGTAGTTCTCGAACACCACCATGCTGTCGAACAGCGCCTCGCCGGCGGGCACGTCGCTCAGCCCCTGGACGCGGGAGAGCGCCAGGTGGTCGAAGCGGCGGCCGTCGCTCTGCCGCTCCTGCAGGTCCCGCAGCCAGGGAAGCACACCACCGGCGGGAATCCGGACCCGGGTCGGCACCGTGTTGATGAACATGCCGATCATCGACTCGACGCCGGGTAGTTCGGCCGGGCGCCCGGACACGGTGGTGCCGAACACCACGTCGTCGCTGCCGCCGTAGCGCGCCAGCAACAGCGCCCAGGCGCCCTCCACCACGGTGTTGACGGTCACTCCGGCACTGGCGGCGGTCTCCCGCAGCCGCCGCGAGACCGCCTCGTCCAGCCCGTGCTGGACGGTCGCGCCGGAACGGGCGCGGTGCGACTCGGTCGGCGTGCGGTCGTACGGCAGCGGGGTGCGTGCGGTGAAGCCGGCCAGGACGTCGGCCCAGTGGGCCTCGGCCGCGTTCTCGTCCTGGTCGCCCAGCCAGCGCAGGAAGTCCGCGAACGGCCGCCGTACCGGCCGGGGTGCCTGCGGACCGCCGGTCAGCGCGGCGTACTCCTCGCACACCTCGGTCAGCAGCTGCCCGCTGCTCCAGCCGTCCAGGATGAGGTGGTGGGTGGACCACAGCAGCAGGACCTCGTCGCCGGGCAGCGCGGCCAGGGCCAGGCGGGTGAGCGGCGCGGTGGTCAGGTCCATGCCCGCGGCGCGGTCCGAGGCGAGCAGCCGCTCGGTCTCCTCCGCTCGCCGCCCGGGCGTCAGATGACGCCAGTCCAGGTGGACGACGGGCAGCTCGGCACGGTGGCGGACCACTTGGACCGGGTGCGGCAGGCCCCGCCAGTGCACGCTGGAACGCAGCGCCGGTGTGCGGTCGGCGACCTGCTGCCAGGCCCGGGCGAACGCGCGCGGGTCGGCCACTCCGGCCAGCCGCACCGCGATCCGGTCGAAGTAGGCGCCCTCGGTGTCGACCAGCCCGTGGAAGAGCATCCCGGACTGCAGCGCGGTCAGCGGCAGCACGTCGGCGACGTGGCGGCCGTCGCCGATGAGCCGGTCCAGCTGCTCCTGGGCGAGGCCGGCGAGCGGGAAGTCGGACGGGGTCCGGCCGCCGGCCCCGGGGCGGGCGCAGTGCGCGACGATGTCGCGCAGGGCGGCGCACATCTCCTCGCCCAGCCGGCGGACGGTGGCCTCGTCGTAGACGGCCGTCGGGTAGGTCCAGCCCAGTTCGAGGCGTCCGTGCTGGACCACCCCCGTGATGTCCAGCAGGTAGGGGCGGGGCTCGTCCGGGTCGGTGTCGCGGCCGGCCCAAGGCAGCGAGCCACGGTACAGGCCGTCCGTGCCGGTGCCGCCGGCATCCCACTGCCCGTGGTAGTTGAAGCCGACCTCCGGGGCCGGTGCACCGGCCAGCGGGCCGCCGGGCACCAGGTGGCGCAGCGCCCCGTGACTCAGCCCGTGCAGCGGGACGGCGCGCAGCTGCTCCTTCACCGAGCGCAGGGTGTCGTGCCAGCCGGCCTCGGGGGCGACGCGCAGGGCGAGCGGGAACTCGGCGGTGAACCAGCCCACCGTCCGGGACAGGTCCACGTCGTCGAAGAGATCCTCGCGGCCGTGCCCCTCCACGCCGACCAGGACGGTGTCGCGCCCGCACCAGCGGGCCAGGGTGCGGCCCAGGGCGCTGAGGAGGACGTCGTTGACCTGGGTGCGGTAGCTCTCGGGGACCTGGCGCAGCAGCGCGTCGGTCGCCGGCGCGTCCAGCGTCACGGTGACGGTGGCGGCGGTGCCGTGGCTGTTGGTGCCGGGACGGCCGGCGGGCAGGCCGGCCGGAGCCGCGCAGGTGCGCGTCCAGTAGTCCGTGTCGGCGTCCAGGGCACCGGAGCGGGTGTGCCGGTCCAGCCGGGTGGCCCAGTGACCGTAGGACGTGCTCGCCGGGGGCAGTTCGACCGTCTCTCCGGCGCTGGCCGTCCGGTACCCCGCCTCGAGGTCGGCCAGCAGGATGCGCCAGGAGACGCCGTCCACGGCCAGGTGGTGGACGGTGATGACGAGCTGGCCCGCCCGCTCCCCGCCGCGGTCGAAGAACAGCACGCGTGCCACCCGGCCCTCCGTGGGGTCGAGCGAGGCCCGGGCCTCGTCCGTGGCGCGTCGCACCTCCGCCTCCAGGCCCGCGGCGTCGAGGCCGGCCACGTCGTGCCGGGTGAAGACGCCGTCCGGCGCCTGGGCCGTCACCTCCTGACGCCAACCGGTGCCGGTGTGGCGGAACCGGGTACGCAGGGCCGGGTGGCGGTGCACGAGGGCCGAGGCCGCCCGGTGGAGGGCCGACGGGTCGGTCCCGGGGGCCAGTTCCAGGCGCTGGGTCATGGTGAAGCGCAGCGCGTCGCCGGGCCGGCGGCCATCGAGGTACCAGTGCTGGATCGGGGTGAGCGGTGCCTCGGCGGGCGGGGTGTCGCCAACGGCGTCCGGGCGTGCGCCCACCTCGCCGACCCGCAGGGCGAGTTCGGCGACGTTCTGGTACCGGAAGACGTCCTTGGTGGTGAGGGCGAGCCCCGCGGCCCGGGCGCGGGAGACGATCTGGATGCTGAGGATGGAGTCGCCGCCGAGCACGAAGAAGTTGTCCTGGGCGCCCACCCGCGCCACACCGAGCACCTCGGCCCAGATCGCGGCGAGCCGCTCCTCGGTGCCGGGCCGCGGCGCCACGTACGGGGTGGTGCTGTCGGGCTGGGCGGGCGGGGCGGGCAGCGCGCGGCGGTCGGTCTTGCCGCTGGTGGTCCGCGGGATCCGGTCCAGCGGGACGAACGCGGCGGGCACCATGTGGTCGGGCAGCGTGCGCCGCAGCCGGGCCCGCAGTTCGTCGGCGGGCGGTACCCGGTCCCCAGCGGGCACCAGGTAGGCGACGAGCATGAGCCGGCCGGCGTGCTCGCGTGCGGTGACCACGGAGTCGGCGACGTCCGGGTGGTCCAGCAGGGCGGCCTCCACCTCGCCGGGCTCGATCCGGAACCCCCGGATCTTGACCTGCTCGTCGACGCGGCCGAGGAACTCCAGCAGTCCGCGCGCGTCCCAACGGGCCAGGTCGCCGGTGCGGTACACGCGGGTGCCGGGCGGCCCGAAGGGGTCGGGCAGGAAGCGGGCGGCGGTCAGGCCGGGCCGGTTCAGGTAGCCGCGCGCCACCTGCGCGCCGGCCAGGTACAGCTCCCCGGGCACACCGGGCGGCACCGGCTGCAACGCGCCGTCGAGCACGTAGGCCCGCAGGTTGCGACCGGGGCGGCCGATGACCGGGCGGTCGGGGCGGTCCGTGCACCGGCCGTAGACGGCGTCGACGGTGCACTCGGTGGGCCCGTACATGTTGTAGGCGGTGACGCCGAGGCCCGCTCGGGCCGCGCACAGCTCCTGCCAGGTGGCGGCGGGGACGGCCTCGCCGCCGACCAGCAGCAGGCGCGGATGGTGACGGCCCGGCGCGAGCAGTCCCGCGGAGGTGAGTTCGCGCAGGAAGGAGGGGGTGACGTTCAGCAGGTCGAGGCGGCGTTCGACGATCTGGGCGCAGAACGCCTGCGGGTCCAGCCGGACGTCCTCGTCGATGAGGTGGATCTCCTGGCCGAGCGCGAGCAGCAGGGGACCTTCCCAGCTGGTGTCGAAGGAGAACGAGGCGCTGAGCGCGGCCCGCAGCCGCCCGTCCGCGACGTGCGGCGCGACCAGTCCCTCGTGGTGGTCCCGGCAGAGGTTGACCAGGTGGCGGTGTTCCACCGCGACGCCCTTGGGCCGGCCCGTGGAGCCGGAGGTGTAGACGACGTAGGCGGTGTGCCGCGGCAGCAGGGGGCTCGTCCGGTCGGCGTCGGTGAGGTCGTGGGCGGGCAGCCGGTCCCACGGCACCTCGCGCAGGACGTCCGCCGTCAGCACCGTCTGCGGCCGGGCGTCGTCGAGCAGGAGGCCGGCCCGCTCCTCGGGCAGGTCCAGGTCGACGCAGAGCAGGGTGGCGCCCGCCTTGAGCACCGCGAACAGCGCCACCAGCAGGTCCGAGCAGCGCGGCAGCCGGACGGCGACCACGCGCTCCGGACCGGCGCCGAGGGCGACGAGGTGGCGGGCGAGCCGGTTGGCCCGCTCGTTGAGGGCGGTGAAGTCGAGGGTGGCGTCCCGGGCGACCAGGGCGGTGGCGTGCGGGGTGCGGGCGGCCTGCGCCTCGAACAGGGCGGGAAAGGTGGTGTCCGCCCCGGGCAGCCGCTCGCCCCGCCCCTGCCGGAGCACCTCACGCCGTTCGTCGGCCGTCATCAGCGGAAGTGTGCCGACCGCGGCGCCCGGGTCCCCGGCCGCGGCCTCCAGCAGGATCCTCAGCCGGGTGGCCAGGCCCTCGGCGGTCTCCGCGTCGAACAGGCCGGTGTTGTACTCGAGGTACCCGGTCAGGCCGCCGTCGCGCTCGACGAAGTCGAAGGAGAGGTCGAAGGTGGCGTTGCGGACCGGTGGTGTCACCGGTGCCACGTCCAGGCCGGGCAGCCGGGGCGTCTCGGCGCCCAGGTTGTGCAGGGCCACCATCACCTGGAACAGCGGTGTGCGGCTGGTGTCGCGCTCCGGCTGGAAGGCGTCCACCAGCCGTTCGAAGGGCACCTCCTGGTGGGCGAACGCCTCCAGGACGGCGGTGCGCGACCGGGCCAGCAGCTCGCGGAACGACAGGTCCGGGCGCACCCGGCCGCGCAGCACCAGGGTGTTGACGAACATGCCGACCACGTCGTGGAGTTCGCTCCGCTCCCGGCCCGAGGTGACGGTGCCGACGGCGATGTCCTCCTCGCCGGCCCACCTGGCGAGCAGGACCTGGCAGGCCGTCAGCAGGGTCATGTAGAGGGTGGCGTCGGCCTCCCGGCCCCGCTCGCGCAGCCGTCCGGTCAGCGCGGCGGGCAGGGTGAAGGTCACCAGGGCCCCGTCACGGGTGCGTACCGCGGGTCGCGGCCGGTCGGTGGGCAGTTCCAGCGGGATCATGCCGTCCAGAGCCCGGCGCCAGTAGCCGAGGTCCTCCTCGACGCGGTCGGTGCGGGCCCGCTGCCAGGCCGCGTAGTCGGCGTACCGCACGGGCAGCGCGGGCAGGTCGGGGCGGCGCCCCTCTCGCGCCGCCGCGTACAGCTCGCCCAGGTCCCGGCCCAGGACGGCCATGGACCATCCGTCGGTGGCGATGTGGTGTACGGCCAGGACGAGCACGTGCTCGTCATCGGCCAGCCGGACC
Organism: Kitasatospora sp. NPDC024654; assembly: GCF_055559155.1. Lineage (NCBI taxonomy): Bacteria > Bacillati > Actinomycetota > Actinomycetes > Kitasatosporales > Streptomycetaceae > Kitasatospora > Kitasatospora sp. NPDC024654. The sequence goes on along the minus strand of NZ_JBVHLF010000011.1, from coordinate 107,245 downwards.
AGCCGGGCGCGCAGCAGGGGCCCGGTGGCGAGGTCGAACGGAGTGGCGGCGACGCGTTCCAGCAGCGCGTCGAGGGCCGCCGGGGCCGCTCCGAGCAGATCCTCGCACGGCAGCTCGAGCGGCTCCGGGGAGCGCACGACCTGCCGCGCCCGCCCGTCCTGCTCGGCGTAGGTGGTCCGCAGCGTCTCGTGCCTGGCCACCAGAGCGTCCAGGGCGGTACCCAGGGCGCCCACGTCGAGCGGGCCGCGCAGGCGGAGCGCGGACAGGGTCGTGTACTCGGTGCTGCCCGGCTCGAAGCGGTCGAGGAACCACAGCCGCTGCTGGGCGTACGACAGTGGCGGTTCGGCGTCCGGGTCCGCGGCGGGGATGGCGTCGGCCGGCGAGCTCCCGGTCCCGGCCGGGTCTCCGAGGGCGGCGGCCAGGCCCGACAGCGTGGGGTGGGTGAACAGCAGCCGGGGCGAGACCTCCGCGCCGAACGCCGCGCGCAGCCGGGAGGTGACGCGGACGGCGAGGATGGAGTCGCCGCCGAGGGCGAAGAAGTCGTCGTCGGCGCCGACCTCGTCGGTGTCCAGGACGTCCGTCCACGCCGCGGCGACCAGCCGTTCGGCGCGGGTGCGGGGCGCGGTGCGGTCGTGCCCGGTGGCGAAGCCGTCCGGGCCGGGCGCGGGCAGGGCGCGCCGGTCGAGCTTGCCGTTGGCGGTGAGCGGCATGGCCGCCACCGGGACGTAGGCGGCGGGCACCATGTACGCGGGCAGCAGTCGTTCCAGGTGCGCGCGGAGGTCGGCCGCCGGGGGCGCCGCGGCGCGGTCGGCGCCGCCGATGACGTGGGCCACCAGCCGGCGCGTGCCGGAGGCGTCCTCGTACACGCCCACGGTGGCGAGGTCCACGCCCGGGTGGGTCTGCAGGGCGGCCTCGATCTCGCCGGGCTCGATCCGGTAGCCGCGGATCTTCACCTGCTGGTCGGCGCGGCCCAGGTACTGCAGGGTGCCGTCGGCCCGCCACCGCGCCCGGTCGCCGGTGCGGTACATGCGGGTGCCGGGCCCCCCGAAGGGGTCGGCGAGGAAGCGGGTCGCGGTCAGGCCGGGCCGGTTCAGGTAGCCGCGGGCCAGGCCCTCCCCCGCCACGTACAGCTCGCCCACCGCGCCCGGCGGCACGGGGGCCAGGTCCGCGTCGAGCACGTACAGCCGCAGGTCGGGGATGCCGGTGCCGATCGGTCCGGCGCTGCCGGCGGCGGCCGTCGCGCGGTCCAGCGGGGCGCGGGTGACGTGCACGGTCGTCTCGGTGATGCCGTACATGTTCACCAGGCGCGGTGCGTCGTCCGGGTGGCGGGCGTACCAGTCGGCGAGCCGGGTCACGTCCAGCGCCTCACCGCCGAAGACCACCGTGCGCAGCGCCAGCCGGTCGCCGGTCCCGGGATGTTCGACGTCCGCGCGCATCAGCGGGTAGAACGCGGACGGGGTCTGGTTGAGGACGGTGACCTGTTCGTCGGCCAGCAGGCGCAGGAACTCCTCCGGGGAGCGGGCGGTGTCCTCGGGCACGACGACGAGCCGGCCGCCGTGCAGCAGCGGGCCCCACAGCTCCCACACCGAGAAGTCGAAGGTGTAGGAGTGGAACAACGTCCAGACGTCGTCCGCGCCGAAGCCGAACCAGTCGCGGGTCCGGTCGAACAGGCGCACCACGTTGGCGTGGGGCACCACGACACCCTTGGGGTGGCCGGTGGAGCCGGAGGTGAAGATGGCGTAGGCGGGGCTCTCCGGCAGCGGGCGGTGGGCGGGGGCGGGCCCGGTGGCCGGACGCCGCGCCAGGTCGGCGCGCACCTCCGGGTCGTCCAGCGGCAGGACGGGCACACCGGCCTCCCGCGCCCCCGGGGCCTCCTCCGAGACCGAGAGCAAGGCCACCGGCCCGGCGTCCCGCAGCAGTCGGGCGACGCGTTCGGCGGGCAGCCGGGGGTCGACGGGCAGATAGGCCGCGCCCGACTTGAGGACGGCGAGGACCGCCACGACCAGGTCGACGGAGCGGGGCAGCGCGAGGGCCACGAACCGCTCGGGAGCCGCGTGGAGTTCGACCAGCCGGTGGGCGAGCCGGTTGGCCCGCGCGTCCAGCGTGGCGTAGTCGAGGCGGTCCTCGCCGCACGTGACGGCCTCGGCGTCCGGGGTGCGGGCGGCCTGTGCCTCGAAGAGGTCGACCAGGGTCTGCGCGGGCCGGCCCTGCGCGGTGCCGTTCCAGTCGACCAGCACGCGCCGCCGCTCCTCGGCGGTCGTCCAGGGCAGGGCGCGCAGCGGGCGGTACGGGTCCCCGGCCAGCTCGGTGAGCAGCAGGCACAGGCGGTCGGCGATGGTTCGTACGGTCGCGGCGTCGAACAGCTCCGGGTCGTAGGCGAGGTCGAAGCCGAAGCGGTCTCCCTGGTAGGCCCGGAGCACGAGCGGGTAGTTGGTGGCGTCGCGGGAGGACACGTCGGCCAGGCGCACGCCGGAGCCCGCCGTGCGGGTCTCGTCGAAGGGGTAGTTCTCGAAGGCGACCATGCTGTCGAACAGCGCGCTGCCGGACGGCACGTCGCTGAGACCGGTCAGCTCGGCGAGGGACACCGCGGCGAAGCGCCGTGCCTCGGCCTGCGCCTCCTGCAGATCCCGGAGCCAGGCGGCGGCGGTGCGGCCGCCGTCCACCCGGACCCGGGTGGGCAGGGTGTTGATGAACATGCCGATCATCGACTCGACGCCGGGCAGGTCGTCGGGGCGTCCGGAGACGGTGGTCCCGAACAGCACGTCCTGCTCGGCGCTGTAGCGGGACAGCAACAGGGCCCAGGCGCCCTGGACCATGGTGCCGAGCGTCAGTCCGGCCTGCCGGGCGGTGCGGGCCAGCCGCTCGGACACCTCCTCGGACAGCCCGGCCGTGTGCACGTCCGCCGACCGGGTCCGGTGGACCTCCCGCCGGCCGCGGTCGACGGGCAGCGGGGTCGCGGTGGCGAAGCCGTCGAGGACGCCGCGCCAGTGCGCGGCGGCGGCCCCGGCGTCCTGGTCGGCCAGCCAGCGCACGTAGTCGCCGAAGGGCCGGCGCACGGCCGGTCGCGTCCCGGCGCCGGTGGTGAGCGCCGCGTACTCCTCGAAGACGTCGGTGAGCACCTGGGCCAGGCTCCAGCCGTCCAGGATCAGGTGGTGGGAGGTCCAGAGCAGGTTCAGGCGCGCGTCGGGCAGCCGGACCAGGGTGAGTCGCGTCAGGGGTGCCGTGCCGATGTCCATGCCCCGCGCGAGGTCGTCGGCGCGCAGCCGGGCCAGCCGGTCGGCGCGCTCCCCCGGGTCCGTCGCGCGCAGGTCCAGGTGGGTCACCGGTATGCGAACGCCGCGGTGCACGACCTGGAGCGGTGCGGGTACGCCCTCCCACACCACCGAGGTGCGCAGCGCGGGCGTGCGGTCGGCCACCCGCTGCCAGGCGAGGGCGAGGGCTTGGGGGTCGCCGACCCCCTCCAGGAGCAGTGCGGCCTGGTCGACGTACACGTCGTCCGGCCCGCCGACCAGGCGGTGGAAGAGCATGCCCTCCTGGAGCGGGGTGAGCGGCAGCAGGTCCTCCACGTCCCGCCCGTCACCGACGAGCCGGTCCACTCCGACCTGGTCCAGACCGGCCAGCGGGAAGTCGGAGGGGGTGCGTCCGCCCGCGTCGGGGCGGGCGCAGTGCTCGACGATGGCGGCCAGCGCGCCGGCCATGGCGTGCGCCAGGCCGCGGACGGTGTCCGCCTCGTGCACCTGGTCGCTGTAGTGCCAGGTGATCTCCAGCTCGCCGTCGGCCACCACGGCGGACACGTCGAGGAGGTGGTCCAGCGGCTCGTCGGGGGCCGTGTCCCGGCCCAGGACCTCGCCGTTGGGGGCGAAGTCCGCTCCCCCGGGCGCCGCCCACTGTCCGTGGTAGTTGAAGGACACCTGGGGCAGCGGCAGGTCCCGCAGGGCACCGGCGGACGGGTCGGGCGAGCCGAGCCGGGCCAGCGCCTCGTAGCTCAGGCCACGACGGGGCACGGCCCGCAGCCGCTCCTTGACCTCCTTCAGCGTGGCGGCCCAGTCCGGCGCGCCGGCCGGACCGGCCGGGGCGAGGGTGACGGGGTACTGCGTGGTGAACCAGCCGACCGTCCGGGAGACGTCGAGGTCGGAGCCGGCCGGACCGCCGAGGTCCTCCCGGCCGTGGCCCTCCAGGGCGACGGTCACCCGCTCGGCGCCCGTCCAGTCGGCGAGCGCCCGGCCCAGTGCGCTGAGCAGCACGTCGTTGACCTGGGTGCGGTAGACCCCGGGGACCCGCCGCAGCAGCGCCTCGGTGGTGGCGCGGTCCACCCGGGTGCGCACGGTGCGCACGGATCCGGCGAGCGGGGTGCCGGAGCGGTCGACGGGCAGCGGGGTGGCCGGTTCCAGGGCCTCGGCCCTCCAGTACGACAGGTCGTCGTCGAGCTCCCCGGTCCGCACGCGCTCGGCCAGCCGGCGGGCCCAGTCGGTGAACGGGGTGTGCTCGGGCTCCAGGCGCGGCGGCCGGCCCTCGGCCGCCTGGCGGTAGGCGCGTTCCAGGTCGGCGAGGAGCACGCGCCAGGAGACGCTGTCCACGGCCAGGTGATGGGCCGTCACGAAGAGCTGAGGCCGCGCGTCGCCCGACCGAGGGAGCAGGGCCGCGCGCAGCAGGGCGCCGGTGGCCGGGTCCAGGGCCGCGCGGGCGGCGTCGGCGGCCCGGACCCGGGCGGCCTGGACGGCCTCGGGGTCGGCGCCGACGACGGGCGGGTGGTGGCGGGTCAGCAGCCCGGTGACCGGGCCCGCGCCGGGGTGCTGCCGCCAGGTGTCACCGGTGCGCGCGAACCGGGTGCGCAGCGCCGGGTGCCGCGCCGCCACCGCCGCCACCGCCTCTTCCAGTGCCCGCTCGTCGAGGTCGCGCGGCAGGTCGAGCACCAGGGACATGCTGAAGTGGCGAAGCGGGCCGTGCGTGGCGAAGAACCACTCCTGAACGGGAGTCAGCGGGGCGGGGCCGTCGTCGTGCGTTCGCGGCGACGCGGCCGGGGTGGCGGTCCGGCGTGCCGCGGCGACGAGGTCGGCGACGGTCTGGTGGCGGAAGACGTCACGCGAGCTGAGTTCCAGGCCCGCGGCACGGGCCCGGGAGACGGCCTGGATGCTCAGGATCGAATCGCCGCCCAGCTCGAAGAAGTTGTCCGTGACGCCGACCCTCGCCACGCCGAGCACCTCGGCCCAGACGGCGGCCAGCGTCTCCTCCTCGGGGGTGCGGGGGGCGACGAACTCCCGCTCCCGCCGGTCGCCCTCGGGGTCGGGGGCGGGCAGGGCGCGGCGGTCCAGCTTGCCGCTGGTGGTGAGCGGCAGCGCGTCCAGCACGGTGAAGGAGGAGGGCACCAGGTGATCCGGCAGCACCCGCCGCAGGGCCGCCCGCAGGTCGGGGACGGGCCGTACGGTGCCTTCCGCGGCGGTGCCGGCGGCAAGGACGACGTAGGCCGCCAGCCGGGTGTGGCCGTGCGCGTCGGGCACGGCGGCGACCGCGGCCGCGACGACCTCCGGCAGGTCCAGCAGAGCCGCCTCGACCTCGCCCGGTTCGATCCGGTGGCCGCGCACCTTGACCTGGTCGTCGGCGCGCCCGAGGTAGTCGAGACGCCCGTCGGTGGTCCAGCGGGCCAGGTCACCCGTGCGGTACATGCGGGTGCCGGGCGGTCCGAAGGGGTCGGCCACGAACCGCGCCGCGGTCGGACCCGGGCGGCCGGCGTAGCCGCGGGCGACCTGCTCCCCCGCCAGGTACAGCTCTCCGCCGACCCCGGGCGGCACCGGCTGGAGCCGGTCGTCGAGGACGTAGGCCCGGACGCCCGGCAGCGGACGGCCCACCAGCGGGCGGTCGCCGTCCACGACGCGGCAGGCCAACGCGTCGACCGTGCACTCCGTGGGGCCGTAGAAGTTGTAGGCGGCCACGTCCGGGTGGCCGGCGAGTTCGTGCCAGAGGCGGGGGCCGACCGCCTCGCCACCGAGCATCAACACCTGTGGGCGGTGGCGCGGATCGGTGAGCAGCCCGGCGGGCAGCAGCTGCCCGAGGTAGGAGGGGGTCACGTCGAGGAAGTCGACCCGGTGCCGGACGACGTACTCGACCAGGGCGGCCGCGTCCATCCGGGTCGCCTCGTCCACCAGGTGCAGCGGGTGGCCGTCGGCCATCAGCAGCACGCCCTCCAGGGAGGTGTCGAAGGAGAACGACGCGGTCAGCGCCACCCGCAGCGGACCGCCGCCCGCGTCGGCGACGAATCCCGCCCGGTGGGCGGCCAGCAGGTTCACCAGCGCGCGGTGGGGGACGGCGACGCCCTTGGGACGACCGGTGGAGCCGGAGGTGTAGATGACGTAGGCGGTGTTCGCCGGGCGCAGCGGGGCGAGGCGGTCGGCGTCGCGGGGGTCGGTGTCCGGGGCCGTGTCGGGCACCGCGCGCAGCGCGGCCTCGTCCAGGACCAGAGCCGGCCGGGCGTCGTCCAGCAGGTACCGGACGCGCTCCGTCGGCAGGGCCGGGTCCAGCGGCAGATAGCCGGCGCCGGACTTCCAGACGGCGAGGATCGCCACGATCATGTCGGCGGTGCGCGGCAGCCGCAGCGCGACCAGCCGTTCGGGACCGGCGCCGAGGGCGATGAGATGGTGGGCGAGCCGGTTCGCGCGGGCGTTGAGCGTGGCGTGGTCCAGCCGCTCGTCTCCGGCGACCAGGGCGAGGGCGTCCGGCGTCAGGGCCGCCCGGCGCTGGAGGATCTCGGGGTAGGTGGTGTCGTCGACGGGGAGCGAGGTGGCGTTCCAGTCCCGCGTCACCCGGTCGAACTCCCGTGCGGAGAGCAGTGGCAGGGTACCCAGGGGCCGGTCCGGTTCGGCGGCGGCTCCCTCCAGGAGCCGCAGGAGCTGCTCGGCCATCCGCCGCGCGGTGGACTCGTCGAACAGGTCGCTGCGGTACTCCAGCAGGCCGGTCAGTCCCTCCCCGTCCGGCACGAACTCCACACTCAGGTCGAAGGTGGCGGCCTGCCGGGGCACGGTGACGGGGGCGACGTCCAGCCCGTGCGGGGCGGTGGCGGCGGGCGGCGCGGGGTGCAGCAGGACCATCACGTCGAACAACGGGTTGCGGCCCGCCTCGCGGGGCGCACCGACCGCCTCCACGAGCCGCTCGAAGGGCGTGTCACCGTACACGAAGGAATCGTTCACGGTGCCGGTGGCGGTCGCCAGCAGGTCGCGGAAGGACCCGGACGGTTCCACCGGGGTGCGCAGCACCACCGTGTTGACGAAGCAGCCGACGGCGCGTTCGAGGTCGGTGCGGGACCGTCCGGGCGTCAGCGAGCCGACGGCGACATCGTCCTGGCCGGACCAGCGGGCCAGCAGTGCCTGGGTGGCGGCGACGAGAGCCGTGTACAGGGTGGTGTGCTGCTCCGTCACGAGCTCGCGCAGCCGGGCCGTCAGATGTCCGGGGACCGTGAAGGTGTGCACCGCGCCCGGGCCGGCCTCCTCGCCGCGCCGGGGCCGGTCCAGCGGCGGCTCCGGTGTCATGGAGCCGGCCAACTTGCCTTTCCAGTAAGCGAGATGCTTCTCCAGTCGGGCACCGGAGAGCTGCTCGCGCTGCCACACCGCGAAGTCCGGGTACTGCGTCGCCACCGGGGGCAGCTCCGGTCCGGCACCCCGGGCCAGGGCGTCGTAGGCGGTGCAGAGCTCGTCCAGGAGCACGCCCATCGACCAGCCGTCGGTGACGATGTGGTGCGCGGTCAGCAGCAGGACGTGCGAGTCGTCCGACTCGCGCACCAGCAGGGCGCGCAGCAGGGGGCCCTGCCGCAGGTCGAAGGGGCGGGAGTACTCCTTCGACAACGTCGCGTCGAGGGTCTCCGCCGCGCTCAGGTCCCGGATCGGAAGCGGTACCGGCTCCGCCGGTCGCACGGTCTGCACCAGCCGGCCGTCGGTCTCGTCGAAGGTGGTCCGCAGCGCCTGATGGCGTGCCACGACGGCGGCCAGCGCCCGGGCGAGCGCCCCGCACTCCAGCGGCCCGGTGAACCGCACCGCGACCGCGCTGTTGTAGCGGGGGTCGCCGGGCCGCAGCCGGTCCAGGAACCACAGGCGCTGCTGGGCGAAGGAGAGGGGCAGCGGGCGGCCCTGTTCGGCACGCGGGATGCTCCGGTCGGCGGCCCCCTCATCGCCGGACCGTCCGGCCAGCCGGCGGCGCAGCGCCTCCCGCAGGTCCTCGGGCAGGGCCGCGGCGCGGTCTCGCTTCGAAGGCGTCATGGTCGTCGGATCCTCACCGTTCGTCATCGTCGGGGTTGCCGTGCGCGGTGTCCTCGAGTTCGCTCAGCACCAGCTCCTCCACCAGCTCCGCCAGGGCGGCCACGGTGCGGGAGACCAGGACGTCGCGGGGGGTGAGCGCGAGGCCGAAGGCATCGTTGGCGCGGGAGGCGATGAGCAGGGCGCGCATGGAGTCGCCGCCCAGCAGGAAGTAGTCGTCCACCACGCCCACCGCCGTCTGCAGGGCCTCCTCCCAGATGGCCGCCACCGCCTCCTCGGTCGGCGTGCGGGGCGCCACGTGGCCGGTCCGCTCCTCCTCGGCCGGTGCGGGCACGGGCAGGGCCGCCCGGTCGGTCTTGCCGTTCTCGGTGAGCGGGAAGCGGTCGAGGACCGCGAACGCCGAGGGGACCATGTGGGCCGGCAGGGAGCGGGCGACCAGCGCGCGCAGCTCGGCGCCGGCCGGCGGCTCGGCGCCGGGGGCCGCGAGCAGGTGGGCGACCAGGCGCGGCAGCCCCGGCTCGTCCTCCCGCACGCTCACCACGGCGTCCAGCACGGCCGGGTGACGCACCAGGGCCGCCTCGACCTCGCCCGCCTCGATCCGGTGGCCGCGCAGCTTGAGCTGGTGGTCGGTGCGGCCCAGGTAGTGCAGCTCACCCCGGGAGTCGCGGCGCACGAGGTCGCCGGTGCGGTACATGCGGGTACCGGGCGGCCCGAACGGGTCGGCGGTGAAGCGGGCGGCGGTCAGGCCCGGCCGGCCCAGGTAGCCGCGTGCCAGCACCGCTCCGCTCAGCCACAGCTCGCCCGGTACGCCGTCGGGGACCGGCCGCAACCGCGCGTCGAGGACGCGGGCGCCGGTGGCGGGCAGCGGGCGGCCGATGGGCGGCGCGGCGCCGTCCGGTTCCAGCGGCGCGGACCAGGTGGCGACCACGGTGGCCTCGGTGGGCCCGTAGGAGTTGACCATGCGGTGGTGCGGGGCCCAGCGGGCGACGAGTTCGGCACTGCACGCGTCGGCACCGACCACCAGCGTCTTCAGGTCGGGCATCGTGCCGGGGGCATCGGACGGCAGGGTGGCGAGGGCGGCCGGCGGCAGCAGGGTGTGGGTGATGCGCTCCCCCCGCAGCACCTCGGCCAGCCGGGCGCCGAGCAGCGGACCGGGAGCGGGCACCACCAGCCGCGCGCCGTGCGGCAGGGACATGCACAGTTCGAGCACGGAGGCGTCGAAGCTGGGGGACGCGAAGGCCAGCACCCGGTCGCCCGCGGCCACCTGGTAGTGCTCGGCCTCGGCCGCGGCGAACGCCGCGAGCCCCCGGTGGGTGACGACGACGCCCTTCGGGGTACCGGTGGACCCGGAGGTGTAGATGACGTAGGCCGGGTCGTCCAGGTCGAGCGGACGGATCCGGTCGGCGTCGGTGGGCCGGTGGTCGGCGGTGCCGTCCGACGGCGCGGCCAGCAGGTCGGCGGCCTCCTTGGCGTCGAGGGTGAGCACGGGGGCCGCGTCGCGCAGCATCAACTCGATCCGCTCGTCCGGATAGTTGGGGTCCACCGGCAGGAACGCGGCGCCCGCCTTCGTCACCGCCAGCTGGGTCAGCACCATGTCCGCCGAGCGCGGCAGGAGGAGGGCGACGACGTCGCCCGGACCCGCGCCGCGGGCGATGAGCTGGTGCGCCAGGCGGTTGGCGCGCGCCTCGGCCTCGGCGAAGGACAGCTTCAGACCCGGGGCGCTCAGTGCCGCCGCGGTCGGCCGATGATCCACGGCGGCCTCGACGAGGGCGGGCAGGGTGGCCGGGGGCACCGGACCCAGCGGCGGCCGAGCCGGTCCGCGCAGCAGCCGCGCCCGTTCCCCGGGCGGCAGCACGTCGATGTCGTCCAGGCGGACGGTGCCGTCCGAGGCGGCCAGGGCGGCCAGGGTGTGCAGCAGCTGGTCGGCGAGGGAAACGGCGGTGGACCGATCGAAGTACCGCGGGTCGTAGCCGAGTTCCACACTGAGCCGGTCGCCGGGTGAAATGACCACGGTGAGCGGGTAGTTGGTGGCCTCCCTGGCGTCCAGATCCCGGATCCGCAGGCCATAGAGGCCGGCGGTCGCGTCACCGACCGGGTAGTTCTCGAAGACCACCAGGCTGTCGAACATCGGTGTCCCGGCGGGCAGTTCACTCAGGTCGTGCATCTCGGTCAGCGGCAGGTGGTCGAAGCGGCGGTCCTCGGCCCGTTCCTCCTGCACCGCGCGCAGCCAGGCACCGCAGTGCGCGCCGCCGTCGACGGTGACGCGGGCGGGCAGGGTGGTGATGAACAGGCCGGTGATGGTGTCGGCGCCGGTCAGGTCGGCCGGCCGGCCGGAGACGGTGGTGCCGAAGCACACCCCCGGCTCACCGCTCCAGCGCGACAGCAGGAGCGCCCAGGCACCCTGTACCAGGGTGTTGAGGGTGAGGCGGTGCCGACGGGCGAACTCCTGGAGCCGGTTCGTCTCGGCCTCGCCGAGCCGCTGCGACAGCCAGACACCGGACCGGGCCGTGGAGTCCTGAGCGGGCCTGCGGTCGTAGGGCAGCGCGGTGGGCGTGGTGAGGCCCGCCAGGACGCTCCGCCAGTGTGCCGTCGCCGGACCGGTGTCCCGGGCGGCGAGCCAGGCGGCGTAGTCCGCGAAGGGCCGGCGCTCGGGCAGGCTCGGCTGCTCGCCACGGGTGAGCGCGGCGTAGGCGGCCAGGACGTCCGACAGGACGTGGAAGACGCTCCAGCCGTCCAGCAGGACGTGGTGGAAGGTCCACACCACGCGCACCGCGTCCGGTCCGAGCCGGACCAGGGCGAGCCGCAGCAGCGGGGCCCGGTCCAGGGCCAGGGAACGGGTCCGCTGCTCGGTGAGGAGCCGCTCCAGCTCCGCGTCGCGCCGTTCCGCCGTCAGGGCGCTCCAGTCGTGTTCGGTGACCGGCAGGGTCACGTTCCGGTGCACCACCTGCAGGGGCACCGGTACGTCGTGCAGGGCCACGGCGGTGCGCAGGACGGGGGTGCGGTCGACCACGTGCTGCCAGGCGGCGGCCAGCGGCCGGGAATCGCGGGCCCCGTCCAGCACGAAGGTGATCTGCTCGATGTACAGGCCGTGTTCGGCCTCGTCTAGGCCGTGCACGACCATGCCGGTCTGGGTGGGCGTGAGCGGATAGATCTCCGTCACACCCCGTCCGGTGCCGGCCAGCCGGTCGACGGCCGCCTGGTCCAGGGGGGCCAGCGGGAAGTCGGAGGGGGTGCGGCCCCCCGCGCCGGGCTCGGCGCAGTGCCGGACGATCGCCCGCAGTTCCTCCGTCATCTCGGCCGCCAGGCGGGCGACGGTCTCGCGCCGGTGCACCTCGCGGGAGTACGACCAGGTGAACTCGAGCCGCCCGTCGCCGACCTGACCGAGGACGTCGAGGAGGTGCGGCCGGTCCGCCGAGCGGTCCATGCCACCGGTGAGCGGGCCGTACGGCGCGTGCAGCAGGCCGCCCGGGGTGCCGTTCCAGTCCTGCCGGCCCAGGTAGTTGAAGCCGATCTGCGGCAGTTCCGGCAGCTCGGAGCCGGCCGCGGGCCGCAGGAACCGCAGGGCACCGTAGCCCAGCCCACCGCGTGGCACGGCCCGGAGGTTCTCCTTGACCGCCTTCAGCGCGCCACCGGGGTCCGCGTCGCGGGGCACGTCCAGGACCACGGGGTACATCGTGGTGAACCAGCCGACGGTCCGGGCGAGATCGACCCCGTCGAACAAGTCCTCGCGGCCGTGGCCCTCCAGGGCCACCGCCACCCGGTCCTTCCCGGTCCAGCGCGCCAGGACCCGGCCCAGGGCGCACAACAGGACGTCGTTGACCCGGGTGCGGTAGACCTCCGGCACGTCCTGCAACAGCCGGCGCGTCTCCTCGGCGTCCAGACCGACGGTCAGCGTCTCCTCGACGGAGGCCGTGTTGGCGCCGGTGTGGTCGGTCGGCAGGGAGGCCGGGGCGGTGCCGCCGTCGAGGCCCTGCCAGTGGGCGAGTTCGTCGTCGAAGCCGCCGGCCGCGGCGTGCTCGGCAAGGCGCTGCGCCCAGGCGCGGAACGAGGTGCTCTTGGGTCCGAGCTCGGGCCGCCCGCCCGCGCGCAGGGCGCGGTAGGCGGTGTCCAGGTCCTCCAGGAGCAGGCGCCAGGACACCGCGTCCACGACCAGGTGGTGCGCGGCCACCAGCAGGACCGGGTGCCGCCCGTCGCCGAAGCGGCACAGCGCGGCCCGCAGCAGCGGCCCGGTGGCCAGGTCGAAGCCGTCGGCCAGCTCGTCGGCCAGCTCGCGCAGCGCCGCCGCGTGCTCCTCCGGCCCGCCGCCGGGCAGGTCGTGGACGCGCAGGTCCGGCGCGCCGCCGGACGCGGTGCCGTACTGGCGCCACCGCCCGCCGCCGACCTGTTCGAACCGCAGGCGCAGTGCGTCGTGCTGTTCCAGGACCGCGGCCAGGGCGGCGTGCAGCAGCGTCTCGTCGGTGTCCGCCGCGAGCTGGAAGGAGACCGCCTGGGTGAGGCGGGCGGCGTCACCGGTGAGGGTGTCGAACAGCCAGTGCTGCACGGGGGTGAGCGGGAGGTCGCCCACCACCGCGCCCTGCTCGGCGGCGACCGCCGCGGTCGGCGGCTCCTCGGCGGCGAGGGCGAGTTCGGCCAGGGTCTGGTGCGCGAACAGGTGCCGGGGGGTCAGGGCGAGACCGGCCCGGCGGGCGGCCGAGACGATCTGGATGCCCAGGATCGAGTCGCCGCCGAGCGCGAAGTAGTTGTCGTCCGCGCTCACTTCGGGCACCCCGAGCACCTCGGACCAGATCGCGGCGAGCGTCCGCTCCGTTTCGGTGCGGGGCGGCCGGTCGCCCCCCGCTGCCGGGGCGGCCCACACGGGTTCGGGGAGCGCGCGCCGGTCGAGCTTGCCGGTGGCGCCGAGCGGCAGCCGCTCCAGCCGCACCACCAGCGCGGGCACCAGGTGGTCGGGGAGCGTGCGCGCGAGGAAGGCGCGCCACTCGGCCGGTTCCGGGAACCCTGCGTCGTGGGAGACCGCGTAGCCCACCAGGCGCCGGTGGCCGTCGTGTTCCACCACCCGGGCCGCGGCCGCCGACACCTGCGGGTGGCGGGCCAACGCGGCCTCGACCTCGCCGAGTTCGATGCGGAACCCGCGCACCTTCACCTGGTCGTCCGTGCGGCCGAGGTAGACGAGGTCGCCGTCGGCCGTCCAGCGGACCAGGTCGCCGGTGCGGTACATCCTCCCCCCGCCTCCGGCCGGGGGTGCCCCCGTGCCGGGCGGGCCGAAGGGGTCGGGCAGGAACCGGGACGCGGTCAGGCCGGGACGGCGCAGGTAGCCGCGCGCCACACCGGTGCCGGCGAGGAACAGCTCCCCCGGCGCGCCGACGGGCACCGGGCGCAGCCGGTCGTCCAGGACGTAGGCCCGGGCGCCGCCGACCGGCCGGCCGATGGGCGGGTCGAGGTCGGGGTCGGCGGGGTCACAGGTGAAGGCGGTGGCGTAGACGGTGGCCTCGGTCGGGCCGTAGATGTTCAGGACCCGGCAGCCGGGCACCGCCGCGCGCACCTGGCTCACGGTGCGGGCGGGCAGACCCTCACCTGCCAGGACCACCGTGTCCGCGGTGACGTGCACGGCGTCCTCCGCCAGCAGCCTGCCCAGGGCCGAGGGCACCGCGCTGAGCAGGCCGGCGCGCCACGGTCCGGGACGCTCCGCCAGCGCCAGGAGGTCGCGGACGACCTCCACGCAGCCACCGGAGAGCAGCGGCGAGAGGATCTCGAACACCGACACGTCGAAGTTCAGCGACGTGGAGGCCACCACGTGGGCCAGCCCACGGCCGGTGAACTCGGCCACGGCCCAGTCGGTGAGGGCCGACACCGAGGCGTGGGAGACCACGACGCCCTTCGGACGGCCCGTCGAGCCCGAGGTGTGGATGACGTAGGCGGGGTGCTCCGGCAGCAGGGCGCCGCGCCGCTCGTCGTCGCCGAGAGCGGCGGCGGGGGCGGCGGCCAGCCGTGCGGCACAGTCGGGGCCGTCCAGCACGATCCGGGCGAACGGGCCTTCCGGCAGGCGGCCGGCGGTCTCCGTGCTGGTGACCACGGCGTCGGGCCGCACGTCGGCGAAGAGGAACGCGATGCGCTCGGCCGGATACCCGGGGTCCACCGGCAGGTACGCGGCGCCGCTCTTGAGGACCGCCAGAAGCGCCACCACCAGGTCCGCCGTACGGGGCAGCGCCAGTGCGACGAAGCGCTCGGGGCCGGCACCGGCAGCGATCAGCAGCCGGGCCAAGCGGTTGGCCCGCTCGTCGAGTTCCCGGTAGGTGAGGGTCTCGGATCCGGACCGCACGGCCGGAGCGCCGGGCGTGCGCGCGGCCTGCCGCCCGAACGCCTCGGGCAGGGTGTGGTGCCGCGGCTCGGTCACCGCTCCGCCGAACCGTTCGACGAGCTCGCGTGCCCGGTCGGGGTCCAGCAGCGGCAGGTCGGCCAGCGAGCGGCCGGGGTCGGCCGCCATCGCCGCCAGCAGCGTTCTCAGGCTCGCCCCGAGCCCCTCGACGGTCGCGGCGTCGAAGGCGGCCGGATCGTAGTCGAGGTTGACCGACAGGGCCTCTCCAGGCGCCACCACCACGCTGAGCGGGTAGTTGGTGGGCTCCAGGTCGCGTTCCTGCTCGATGCCCAGACCGTGCCGGGCCACCGCCTCCTCGTCGAACGGGTAGTTCTCGAAGACCACGATGCTGTCGAACAGGCTGGTCCCACCGGGCACCTCGCTCCACGACTGCAGCTGCGCCAGCGAGACGAAGTCGTGGCGCCGGGCCTCCGACTGGGCGGCCTGCAGCTCACCCAGCCACTCCAGCAGCGGGCGCCGCCCGTCGATCCGCACCCGGGTGGGCTGCGTGTTGATGAACAGACCGACCATCGACGTCACGCCGGGCAGCTCGGCGGGCCGGCCGGACACGATCGTGCCGAACACCACGTCGTCGCCGCCGCCGTAGCGGGACAGCAGTAGCGCCCAGGCGCCCTGCAGCACGGTGTTGACGGTCAGCCCCGCGCGCTGGGCCGTCTCCCGCAACCGCGCCGACAGGTCGGTGTCGAGGGTCACCCGCACCGACTCGGACGAGGAGGTGCGGTGGGCTTCGGCGGGCCGCCGGTCCCGGGGCAGTTCGGTCGGCGCGTGGAACCCGGCAAGGGTGTCGCGCCAGTACCGCTCGGCCCCGGCGGCGTCCTGACCGGCCAACCAGCGCAGGTAGTCGCCGAAGGGGGCACGCTCGGGCAGCCGCGGCCGGCGTCCGGAGGTCAGGGCGGCGTACCGCTCACACACCTCGTCGAAGACCTGGGCCGCACTCCACCCGTCGAGCAGGACGTGGTGGAACGTCCACACCATCCGCACCCGCGCCGGCGACAGGCGGATCAGCGCCAGCCGCATCAGCGGCGCCGTGCCCAGGTCGACACCGGCCCGCCGGTCCTCGGCCAGCAGCCGGGCCGTCTCGCGCTCGATCCGGTCGACCGCGAGCCCCGTCCAGTCGTGGTGGGTCAGCGGAACGGTGGCCCGCTCCTGCACGACCTGGAGCGGCTCGGCGGTCTCCTGCCAGGTCAGCCGGGTGCGCAGCATCGGGTTGGCGCCCACGGTGCGCTGCCACGCCTCGGCCAGGGCATGCGGGTCGGTGACCCCGGACAGCACCAGCTGCACCTGGTTGACGTAGGTGCGCCCGGCCGGATCGAGCAGGCTGTGGAAGAGCATGCCCGCCTGCATCGGCGTCAGCGGGTAGACGTCGGCGACGGCGCGTCCGTCCCCGACGACCCGGTCCACGGCCTCCTGGTCCAGCCGGGCCAGCGGGAAGTCCGCGGGCGTTCGGCCGCCGGCGTCCGGGCGCGCGCAGTGGGCGACGATGCCCTCCAGCGCGCGCAGCATGCCCTCCGCGAGCCCGGTGACGGTCTGCTCGCGGTGCCGCCCGCCGCTGTAGTACCAGCTGATCTCCAGGTGGTCGTCCTCGACGCGGGCCACCACGTCCAGCAGGTGCGGACGCACCGTTCCGGGCGCCTCCGCGCCGCCGAGGCCGCCGGGGACCGCGCGGACCAGAGCGGCACCGTCGGCCGACCAGTCGAACCGGCCCAGGTAGTTGAAGCTGACGCCGGGGGCCGGCGCGCCTGCGAGCCGTTCCTCCCGGGCGAGGTGACACAGGGCGCCGAAGCCCAGGCCCCGGTCCGGCACCGCCCGGAGCTGCTCCTTCACGGACTTCAGCGCGATGCCCCAGTCCCCCTCCGGGACCTCCAGGGCGACGGGGAAGAGGGTGGTGAACCAGCCGACCGTGCGGGACAGGTCGACGTCCTCGAACAGGTGGTCCTCGCGGCCGTGCCCTTCCAGGCCGACGGCGACGGTGCGCCGTCCGGTCCACTCCGCGAGCACCCGGCCGAGGGCGGTGAGCAGGACGTCGTCGATCCGGGTGCGGTAGACGCCGGGGACCCTGCGCAGCAGGTCGTCGGTGCGCTCCCGGTCCAACCGGACCGTCACGGCGCGCACGTCGGTCGCGGTGTTGCCGCCGTCGCCGTCCACCGGCAGCGGTGCCGCGCAGTGCCGGGCGACCGCCTCCCAGTGGGCGCGTTGGGCCGCGAAGCCGGCGTTCCCGGTGTGCTCGCGCAGCCGGCGGGTCCACTCCTGGACGGAGGTGGTGCGGGCCGGCAGGCGCATCGGCCGGCCGGCCGCGGCCTGCCGGTACGCGGTCTCCAGGTCCTCCAGCAGCACGCGCCAGGAGACACCGTCGACCACCAGGTGGTGGACGGCCAGCAGCAGCCGGGCGGGCCGGGTACCGCCGGTGGTGAACAGCCGGGCCGTGAGCAGGGGCAGGGTGTCCAGCCGGAACGCGGCGTGCGCCGCCGCCGTGACCCGGGCCTCGGCCTCCCCGGCCGCCGCCGCGTCCAGGCCGCCGAGATCGCAGACCTCCAACAGCTCGGGGGCGGCGGCGTCCGCGGGGGCGCAGTGCTGGTGCCAGGTGCCGTCGTCGTCGGTGGTGAACCGGGATCGCAGGGCGTCGTGGTATGCCCACAGGGCCGTCAGGGCACGGCGCAGGACGTCCGGGTCGACCTCACCGGGCACTTCGAGGACGACGGACTGGTTGAAGAACCCGGCGTGCGGCGGGTGGGGGTCGAGGAACCAGTGCTGGATGGGCGTCAGGCCGACCTCGCCGCTCACCGGTCCGGTGCCGGCGACGGACCCGGCGGTGCCGCCGGCGGCGGCCAGCGCGGCGACCGTGGGACGCCGGAACAGGTCACGGGGGGTCAGTGCGAGCCCCGCGGCCCGGGCGCGGGAGACGACCTGGATGCTCAGGATCGAGTCGCCGCCCAGCATGAAGAAGTTGTCGTCCACGCCGACCCGGTCCACGCCCAGCAGGTCCGCCCAGATGGCGGCGAGCACGCGCTCGGTCCCGGTGCGCGGGGCCCGGTAGGCGCTGTCGCCGACCGCCGACCAGTCGGGGGCGGGCAGCCGCCGCCGGTCCACCTTGCCGTTGGCCGTCAGGGGCAGGTCCGGCACCGTGACGAACGCGGCGGGGAGCATGTAGTCGGGCAGGTCGGCCGCCAGGTGGTCGCGGAGCGCGCCGGCGGACGGCGGCGCGGCACCGTCGGCCGGTACCAGGTGGGCCGCGAGGCGCTTGCGCCCGGCGTCCTGGTACAGCGACACGACCGCCTCGGCGACGTCCGGGTGGGCGGTGAGCCGGGCCTCGATCTCGGCGGGTTCGATCCGGAAGCCCCGGATCTTGATCTGGTCGTCCGCGCGGCCCACGAAGTGCAGTTCGCCGTCCTCGCTCCACCGCGCGGTGTCGCCGGTGCGGTACATCCGGCCTCCGGGCGGCCCGAAGGGGTCGGCGACGTAGCGGGCGGCGGTCTCGCCGGGCCGTCCCGCGTAACCCCGGGCCAGCCCGGCCCCGGCGACGTACAACGCTCCCGGGATGCCCGGTGGTTGGGGCTGGAGCAGGTCGTCCAGCACGTACACGCGCGTGTTGTCCAGCGGGCGTCCGATGGGCAGCACGGCGGGCAGCGGGTCGCCGGAGCGGAAGACCCGCCGGGTGGCGAAGGTGGTGGTCTCGGTGGGACCGTAGCCGTCGACGACGGTGAGGCCGGGGCAGGCCTCCAGGACCCGGCGGACGACCGCGCCCGGCACGGCCTCGCCACCGGTCCACACCTCCCGCGCGCCACGCAGGCAGGTGGGGTCCTCCTGGGCGAGCAGGCGGAACAGGCCGACGGTCAGCCACAGGCAGCGCACACCCTGTTCGGTGATGGCGCGGCGGACCAGGGCGGCGTCCAGGTCCGCCGGCGGGGCCAGCACGGCCGTGCCGCCGCGCAGCAGCGGCACCCACACCTCGTAGGTGGCGGCGTCGAAGGCGTGCGGGGAGTGCACGAGCACCCGGTCGTGGCCGGTGAAGGCGCGGTCCAGGGCGAGCGCGGCGACGTCCCGCTGACGCACCGCGACGCCCTTGGGGGTACCGGTGGAGCCGGAGGTGAACATCAGGTACTGGAGGTTGTCGGGATGGACCGCCGGGGCCGGACGCGCGGGGGCCCGCCCCGGACCGGCCGGCTCCGGCCGGTCCGGGGCGCCCGCGTCGTCGAGTCGCAGGACGCCCTCGTCGGGGCACAGGTCGCGGGCGGTCTCCTCCCAGTCCACGTCGGTGAGCACCAGATCGGCGCCGGCCTCGGCCAGCATCCGGCGCAGCCGCTCGCGCGGCGCCCTGCCGTCCAGGGGCACGTACACCCCGCCGGTGCGGACCAGGGCCAGCTGAGCGGTGATCAGCGCGACGGAACGATTCATCAGCACGGCGACCGGGTGTTCCGCCCGGACGCCGAGCGCGGCCAGCCGGGCGGCCAGGGCCTCGGCGCGGGCGTCGAGGTCCCGGTAGGTGACGCGCTGGTGGCCGGCCTCCAGGGCGACGGCGTCGGGCGTGCGGCGCACCTGTTCGCCGAAGAGCTCCGCGACGCTGCGCTCGGGGAGTTCGGTGGCGGTGTCGTTCCACTCTCCGAGCACCCGCGCACGCGCGTCGACGGCGAGCAACGGCAGTCGCGCGGGCGGCCGCCCGCCGCCGTCGGGCATGCCCGCCAGCAGGACCGTGAGGTACCCGGCCATCCGTCGCACCGTGGCGGTGTCGAACAACTCCGGGTCGTAGCAGAGGCGCAGGGCCAGCTCCGGCCCCGGGTAGGCCACCAGGCTCAGCGGGTAGTTGGTGGTCTCGATGCCGTCCAGGTCACTCAGGCGCAGGCCGTGGGCGGCGGCGAGGTTGCCGTCGACCGGGTAGTTCTCGAAGACGACGATGCTGTCGAACAGGGCCACCCGCTCGGGCAGACCGGTGAACGTCCGCATGCGGGTGAGTGGTACGTAGTCGAAGCGCCGGTCCTCGCCCTGCTCCCGCTGCAGCCGGCGCAGCCAGTCGAGCAGGGTGCCGTCACCCGGCACCGTGGCCCGGGTGGGCAGGGTCGTGATGAACAGGCCGGTCATGGCCTCGGCCCCGGGCAGCTCGGGCGGCCGTCCCGACACCGTGGTGCCGAACACCACCTCGTCCCGGCCCGCCTGACGGGCCAGCAGCAGCGTCCACGCGCCCTGGACGAGGGTGTTCAGGGTGAGGCCGGAGGTCCTGGCGAGGTCCTCCAGTGCCCGGGTGGTGGCCTCGGGCACCGTGACCCGCACGGCCTGGGTGGACTCCGCGCGGTGGGTCTGGCGCGGCTCGCGGTCGAAGGGCAGCGGTGTGGCCTCGGCCAGGCCCGCGAGGCGGTCCCGCCAGTGCCGTTCGGCCTCCGCCCAGTCGCACCCGCGCAGCCAGGCCACGTAGTCGCGGTAGGGGCGGCGGTCCGGCACGGTGTCCCGCGGAACGTCCGTCGCGCCCGGGCCGGCCGCGGACAGTGCCGCGTGGGAGGCGAAGACGTCCGACAGCACCTGGAACAGGCTCCAGCCGTCCAGGACCAGGTGGTGGAAGGACCACACCACGCGCACGGCGGTGTCGGAGACCCGGGCGAGCACCAGGCGCTGGAGCGGGGCCCTCGCCAGGTCGACGCCGTGCGCGCGGTCGCGGTCCAGGAGGTCGCCCAACCGACCACGGCGCTCGTCCTCGGGCAGGTCGCGCCAGTCCAGCTGGGTGACCGGCACCGGTGCGTGGCGCTGCACCACCAGCAGCGGCTCGGGCACGTCCTGCCAGACCACGCGGGCTCGCAGCACCGCGGTGCGGTCGGTCACCCACTGCCAGGCCGCGGCCAGCGCGTCCGGGTCGGACACGCCCTCCAGGACCAGGGTCAGCTGCTGGAAGTAGACACCGCTGTCCTCCTGGGCGAGTCCGTGGAAGAGCATGCCGGCCTGGGTCGGCGTCAGCGGCAGGACGTCCTCCACGGCGCCCGGTTCGTCTCCCACGATCCGGTCCACGGCGGCCTGGTCGAGCCGGGCCAGCGGGAAGTCGGACGGCGTGCGCCCGCCGGCGCCGGGGCGTGCCGCGTGCCGGGCGAGACCGGCCAGCTCGTCGGCGAACCGTTCGGCCAGTGCCTCGACGGTGGCCCGCCGGTGCAGCTGGTCGGAGTAGAACCAGGTGAACTCCAGTTCCTCGCCGTCGAGCTGCCCGACGACCTCCAGGGCGTGTGGGCGTTCGGCCAGCGGGTCGGCGTCCAGTTCCAGCGGCCGGAACATGCCGCGGTACAGCCCGTCCGGCCCCTCCGGGAACGCCATCCGCCCCAGGTAGTTGAAGCTGACCTGCGCGGCCGGGAACCGGGGAGCCGTCCCGGGCCGGCCCAGGTGGCGCAGGGCGTCGAAACCCAGGCCATGCCGGGGGACGGCGCGCAGCTGCTCCTTGACCTGCTTGAGGGCCGTGTCCCAGTCCGCCCGCGCGGGCACGCCGAGGGCGACGGGGTACCGGGTGGTGAACCAGCCGACGGTGCGACTGATGTCGAGGTCGCCGAAGAGCTCCTCGCGACCGTGCCCCTCGACGTCCACCACCACCCGGTCCTGTCCGCTCGACGCGCACAGCACCCGGCCGAGGGCGCTCAGCAGCACGTCGTTGACCTGGGTGCGGTAGGTGTCGGGCAGGGTGCGCAGGAGGACGGCGGTGTCCGCGGGGCTCAGGCGCACGGTCACCGAGCGGGCCGAGGCGTAGGTGTTGGCGCCGGCCAGATCGGCCGGGAACGGGTCCACCGGATCCGGGACCGCCCGCGCCCAGTACGCCGTCTCGTCCTCGAAACCGCCGGCGGCCGCGTGCGCGCCGAGCCGCCGGGCCCAGTGCCGCAACGGCGAGGACTTCGCCGGCAGCGCCGCGGCCCCCTCGCGGCCGTCGCGGCGGGCGCGGTAGGCCGCGTCGAGGTCCTCCAGCAGCACCCGCCAGGAGACCCCGTCCACCACCAGGTGGTGCACGGCCAGGTGCAGGACCGGCGGCCGGCCGGGTCCGCGGTCGTGCAGCACGGCTCGCAGCAACGGTCCGTGGCGCAGGTCGAAGGAGCCGAAGTGGGGGGTGTCGGTGTCCGGGCCGGTGTGGCGGGCCAGGGCGACCCGGGGCGCCTGGTCGGAGATGTGCCAGCGCACGTCCGCGGCACCGGCGCGGGCACCAGAGCCGTCGTCGTCGGCCGGGAAGCCGGAGCGCAGGGCGTCGTGGTGGGCGACCACGTCGTTCAGGGCGTCTGCCAGCGCCGCCGTGTCCACCTCGTCGGGCAGGCGGACGGAGAGTGCCTGGGCGAAGTGGCCGGCCCGCTCCGCGGCCCGGTCGAACCACCAGCGCTGAATGGGCGTCAGGGGGCTCGGTCCGGTGGCGGCCACCGCCGAAGGAGCGGCCGGCTGCCGCCTTCCGGCAGCGTCCGCGCACCGGGCGAGGGCGGCGAGCGTCTGGTGCTGGTAGACGTCCCGGGAGGTCACTGACAGCCCCGCCTGCCGGGCGCGGGCCACCACCTGGATGCTGAGGATGGAGTCGCCGCCGAGCTCGAAGAAGTTGTCGTCCGCGCCGACCCGTTCCAGATGCAGGACGTCGGCCCAGATGGCGGTGAAGGCGCGCTCGGTGGGGGTTCGGGGCTCGACGTGGCGTACGGCGCGCACGGCCGGTCCCGGCTCGGGGAGCCGGGACCGGTCGAGCTTGCCGTTGGGGTTGAGCGGCAGGGCGGACAGCAGCACGACGACCGAGGGGACCATGTAGTCGGGCAGCGTGAGGCCGAGCGCCCGGCGCACGGCCTCGGGCTCCAGGCGGGCCTCCGGGACGGGGACGACGTAGCCGACCAGGCGCCGGTTGCCGTCGGTCCCGGAGATGGTGGCGGCCGCCTCCGCCACGCCCTCGCAACGGCGGAGCGCCTCCTCGACCTCCCCCAGTTCGATGCGGAAGCCCCGGACCTTGACCTGTTGGTCGACCCGGCCGACGTACTCGAGGTCGCCGTCGGCGCTCCACCGCACCAGGTCCCCGGTGCGGTACATGCGCTCCCCCGGCGCGCCGAACCGGTCGGCGACGAACCGGGCGGCGGTCAGGCCGGGGCGCCGCAGGTAGCCGCGCGCCAGCCCACCTCCCCCGAGGTACAACTCACCCACCACGCCCGGGGGTTGCGGACGCAACGCGCGGTCGAGGACGTACACCCGGGTCCGCGCCACCGGCCGGCCGATCGGCGGTGCCTGCTCCGGCAGCCCGTCACCGGCGAACCAGGCGGTGGAGTACACGGTGGCCTCGGTGGGGCCGTAGACGTTGGCGATCGCGCTGCCCGGCATGGCGTACCGGAGGTCGCGCACCACCTGGGCGGAGAGCGCCTCACCGGCCAGCACGACGGTGTCCGCGTCGACCGGGGCGGCGCCCCCGGTCACCAGGCGGGAGATCACCGAGGGCACGCCGCTGAGCAGCCCGACCCGCCGCCGGTCCGGCTCATCGGCGAGGGCCGGCAGGTCGTCGACCACCTCGACGCTTCCGCCGGCCAGCAGGGGGCACAGCAGCTCGAAGACCGACACGTCGAAGTTGAGCGAGGTGGAGGCGACCACGTGTTCCAGCCCGCCGGGGCCGAACCGCTCCCGCACCCAGGCGGCGAGCGCGACGACGCTGCGGTGGGTGACCACCACTCCCTTGGGCCGACCGGTCGACCCCGAGGTGTAGATGACGTAAGCGGGATGGTCAGGCTCCAGCGGCCGGAGCCGGTCGGCGTCGGTCAGGTCCGCCCCGGCGGCGCCCGTGACGTCGGTGTCGAGGGCGGGGTGGTCCTCCAGGAGCAGCACGGCGCAGCCCTCGGGCAGGGCGTGCGCGGTCTCGCGGGTGGCGACGACGAGAGCGGGCTCGGCGTCTTCCAGCATGAAGCGGATCCGCTCGGCCGGGTATCCCGGGTCCACCGGGACGTATCCCGCACCCGACTTCAGCACCGCCCACAGCGCCGGCGCCAGTTCGGCGGAGCGGGGCAGGCACATCGCCACCAGCGTCTCCGGGCCCGCGCCCCGGGAGACGAGCAGCCGGGCGAGGTGGTTGGCGCGCCGGTTCACCTCCGTGTAGTCCAGCCGTACCGGGCCGCAGGCGACGGCGGTCCGGTCGGGGGTGCGGGCGACCTGCGCCTGGAACAGCTCGGGCAGCGCGGTGTCCGGGAGGTCCCGACCGTCGAGCGCGGGCGGGTTCCAGGAGTCGAGCAGCGTGCGCTGCTCCTCGTCCGAGAGCATGGGCAGTTCGGCCAGCGTCCGCTGCGGGCCGTCCGCCATGCCCTCCAGCAGGCGACGGAGGTGACGGCACATCCGGGCCACGGTCCGCGCGTCGAACAGGTCCGTGTTGTATTCGACCGTCAGCGCGCAGCCGCCCGACACGTCCGGTGCGAACTCCAGGACCAGGTCGAAGCGGGCCGCCGGCCGGGGCAGCGGGTGTTCCTCGAACCGGAGGCCGCCGGCGGGTGGCGGGATGGCGGCGGCCGTCTGCTGGACGACGAGCACCTGCACCAGCGGGGTGCGGCTGGGGTCCCGGGGCGGGGCCAGGTCCTCGACCACCCGGTCGAACGGCACCCCGGCATGGACGAAGGCGTCCAGCACGGTCGTGCGCATGCTCTCGACGAACCGGTCGACGGTGGCCGCCTCGTCCACGTCACCGCGCAGCACCACGGTGTTGGCGAAGAAGCCCGTCACCTCCTCCAACTCCCGGCGGTCGCGCCCGTTGGTGACGGTGCCGAACGCCACGTCCCGCTGGCCGGAGTAGCGCGAGAAGAGCAGCGCGGACGCCCCGGCGAGCAGGGTGAACAGCGTCGTACCGCGTCCTGCGGCGAGGTGCCGCAACCGGCCCACCAGATCGGCCGGGAGGTGGTGCCGGTGCGCCGCACCGGACGTGGTGCGCGTCGCGGGCCGGGGCCGGTCCGTGGGCAGTTGCAGGGGCTGCAGCCCCGACAGGCACCGCTTCCAGTACGCCAGGTCCTCGGCCTCGCCGGCCCCGTGCTCGGCGGCCCGCCGCCGCTCCCACACCGCGAAGTCGGGGTACTGGAGGGCCGGGGCGGGCAGGCCGTCCGGCTCGCCGGAGACCTCCGCGCGGTAGAGCGCCACCAGCTCGCGGGTGAGGACGCCCACCGACCAGCCGTCGGTGATGATGTGGTGCTGCCCCAGCAGCAGCAGGTGCTCGTCGACGGCGAGGCGGACGAGCAGCGCCCGTGCGAGCGGACCGTCCGTCAGGTCGTAGGGGCGGCTCAGTTCGTCGGTCAGCAGCCGTTCGGCCTGCTCGGCACGCCGCCGCGCGGGCAGGTCACCGAGGTCGACCGACCGCAACGGCAGGGAGCCTTCCGCGGCGATCCGCTGCACGCCCTGCCCGTCGACCGTGGTGAACGTGGTGCGCAGGGAGTCGTGGCGGGCCACCAGGCGGTGCAGCGCCCGGCCCAGGGCCTCGGGATCCGTCGCGCCGCGCAGCCGCAGGGCCACGCCGGTGTTGTACTCCGTGCCGCCGGCGGTCAGGTCGTCGAGGAACCACAGCCGTCGCTGGGCCCTGGACAGCGGCAGCGGCACCTCGCGCGGGGCGGACGGGATCGGCTCCGGCGGCGCGGTGACATGCCGTTCGCCCAGCAGCGGGGCCAGGCCGGCGATGGAGCGCTCGGTGAAGACGTCCCGGAGGGTGAGGTGGACGCCCAACTCCGCCCTGACCCGGGCCAGGGTCCGGGCGGCGAGGACCGAGTCACCGCCCAGATCGAAGAAGTCGTCCGTCACTCCGACGGCGTCGGTGTCCAGGACATCCGCCCAGATGGCGGCCAGGGTGCGCTCCTGTGGGGTGCGCGGTGCCAGGTGGCCGGCCACGGACGGGCGGGCGGGCGCGGGTAGCGCCCGCCGGTCGATCTTGTGCTGCGCGGTGAGCGGGAGTGCCCCCAGGACGACGACGGCGGACGGCACCAGGTGGGCGGGCAGGGCGGCGGCCAGGGCCGTGCGCAGCGCCGCGGGGTCCGGGGCCCGCTCCGGGTCGGCGGGGGTGACGTAGCCGACCAGACGCTCCCGCCCCGGCTCGTCCTCGCGGACCACGACGACGGCTTCGCCGACCTCGGTGTGCTGTCGCAGGGCCGCCTCGATCTCCCCCGGCTCGATGCGGAAGCCACGGATCTTCACCTGCCGGTCGAGCCGGCCGAGGAACTCCAGTACGCCGTCGGGGGTCCAGCGCACCCGGTCGCCGGTGCGGTAGAGCCGGGCGCCCGGAGGTCCGAAGGGATCGGCGACGAAGCGCGCGGCGGTCAGGCCCGGGCGGCCCAGGTAGCCGCGGGCCACTCCGTCCCCGCCGATGTACAACTCGCCGTCGACGCCGGGCGGCTGGGGAGTCATCGCCGCGTCGAGCACGTACACCCGGGTGTGGGGCAGCGCGCCGCCGATCGTCGGCCTGCCGGCGCCGGCGGACAGCGGCCCGGTCCAGGTGGCGACGATGGTGGCCTCGGTGGGGCCGTAGGAGTTGATCATGCGTCGGCCCGGCGCCCAGCGGTCGACGAGAGCGGCCGGGCAGGCCTCGGCTCCGACGATCAGCGTGCGCAGGTGGCGGGCGGTGCCGGTGGCCGGGGCGGGGAGGGTGGCCAGGGCCGCCGGCGGGATGAGGGCGTGCGTGATGCGGTGTTCGTCCAGGACGGCGGCGAGGTCGTCGCCCAGCCAGGGCCCGTCCGGGGGCACCACGAGAGTGGCGCCGGACAGGACGGAGATGAAGAGCTCCAGGACGGAGGCGTCGAAGCTGGGCGAGGAGAACTGCAGCACCCGGTCACCGGGCCGCACAGCGTACCGCTCGACGGCCGCCGCGGTGAACCCGCCGATACCGCGGTGGGTGACCACCACGCCCTTCGGCGTCCCGGTGGAGCCCGACGTGTAGATCACATACGCCGTGTGGTCGGTGCCGACCGCCGCGACCGGGGCGTCGGCCTCGTCCGCGGTGTCGACCGTGACCGCGTCCAGCACATCGCTGACGTGCGTCGGGTCGTCGAGGGTCACGGCGGGTGCCGCGTCGGCGAGCATCAGCGCCCGCCGCTCGGCGGGATAGGCGGGGTCCACCGGCAGGAAGGCGGCGCCCGCCCTCGTGACGGCCAGCTCCGCCGCGATCAGTTCCATCGAGCGCGGCAGGACCAGGGCCACCGTCCGGTCCGGCCCGGCACCGCGTCGTACCAGGTGGCCGGCCAGGCGGTCGGCCCGAGCCGCCAGTTCCCGGTAGGTCCAGGTGCGCCGACCGTCGGTCACCGCGGGCGCGTGCGGCGTGCGGGTCACCCAGGCGGCGAACAGCTCACCGAGCGTGGGGTACGCCGGCCTCGGGGCCGCACCGCTCTCCGGCGTCCCGGCGGTGCCACCGGCCTGCGGCGAGGTGGGCACGGGTACGGGCTGGTCGGGCAAGTCGGCCATGGAGTGAGAAGTCCTTCCGGATGGGGAGGATGCGGCGCGAGCGTCGGGGAGGGCGGGCGAGCGGGCAGCCCTCGGACCCACGGGAGTGGTGCGGTGGGGTCGGCTACGGGCACGCCGGCGCCCGGGGGCTGACGGGCTGCTACCGGCTCAGGCGAGGCCGGTGCGGCGTGCCGTGCGACCGGATATCTGCACGCGGTCGATCGCGCCGGTGGCGGGGTCGCGGTGGAAGCGTCCGCCGGGCTCGGGGCGCCCGGTGCCCGGGTCGACCAGATCGCACGAGAGATCGGGGTAACAGCGCAGGGGTATCGGCAGGTCACCGTCGACGGACAGGGTCGGCGAGCCGTCGGGCTCGAGCGCGACGCGGTACCGGGTGCCGCCGTTGACGTAAGTGCCCGCACACTCGGGCAGGCCGACGGCGTCGGCCGGATCCGCGGGCGCGATCGCGGCCGGCACCCGAACACCGGCGATCTGGGCCAGGTCGTCGGCGAGGTCACGCCAGAGCGCGGTGGCGGCGCCGGCGTTGCCCGTGAAGGCGACCACCACGCCGCTGTCCGGTTCGGCCCGCAGGTGGCAGGAGGTCCCCTGGGCGTTGCCGTCGTGGCCGTACCAGAGCCGGTCGTCCTGCCGGTAGAGGGCCAGGCCCAGCCCCCAACCGTCCGCGAGCGCACCCGGACGGGCGGCGGACTGCGGGCGGCGCATCTCGACGGCGACGGCGGAGGGCAGGACCGCGGTCCGGCCGGCCAGGGCGCTGCCGAGCGCGCCGAGGTCCGCCGCGCTGGCCAGCAGGGCTCCGGCCGGTGCCTCCAGCGGGGCCAGGTTCTGCTGGACCGGGCGCACCCGGCCCGTCGCGGTGTTGAGCGCGTGACCGGCGGCGACCGGACGGCCGGAGGCCTTCGTGCCGACGAAGGCGGGTGCGGTGCCCAGGGGTTCGAGGAGCAGGGCGCGCACGGCTTCGTGCCACGGCATGCCGGTCACCGTCTCCACCAGGCGCCCGGCGGCGACGTAGCCGGCATTGGAGTAGGAGAAATCGCTTCCGGGCGGGAACAGCGCGTCCCGGGCGGTGCACACGGACGACAGGTAGCGGGTCACGGTGGACCGGGCGGCGGTGTCGGAGTCGGGGCCGGTGGGCAGGCCGCTGGTGTGGCTCAGGAGCTGGCGAATCGTTACGTCCGGCACCTGCCGCAGCTCGGGGAGGTAGTCGGCGGCGGGGTCGTCCGGGTCGAGGTCACCGTCGTCGGCGAGGAGCATCACGAGGGCGGCGGTGTAGGGCTTGGTGAGCGACCCCAGGGGAACGGCGGTTTCCGGGGTGCAGGGGACACCGGTGGCGGCGTCGGCCACACCGGCGTGCAGGGCGATCACCTCCGCACCGGTGTCCACGACCAGTTGGGCGCCTGGCACCCGATGGCTGCGTGCGAGGGTGTCGAGCCGGTGC
Organism: Kitasatospora sp. NPDC024654; assembly: GCF_055559155.1. Classification (NCBI taxonomy): domain Bacteria; kingdom Bacillati; phylum Actinomycetota; class Actinomycetes; order Kitasatosporales; family Streptomycetaceae; genus Kitasatospora; species Kitasatospora sp. NPDC024654. The sequence continues at coordinate 78,825 of NZ_JBVHLF010000011.1, read as the reverse complement.
TGCAGCTCTCTCCGTAAGAGGAACGGCGCGCGCTCGCGGACCGGGGTGATGGTGTACGGCATGAGAAGGGGACTCCCGTTGACTGGTTCTCATGTGCGGGTGTGGCCGGCGGCCGCGGGTGAGCGCGGGGCCGACCGGGCGCGTGCACGCCCGTCCTACGTTCTGACGACCTCGACCGGCAGCCGGCGCACGCCGATGATGACGGCCGGGTTCTGGTACGTGACGTCCTCGTAGGAGGGGATCGCGAGAGCGCGGAATCGTTCCTGCAGCATGTGCAGAGCGATCCGCGCCTCCAAGCGGGCCAGCGGCGCGCCGAAGCAGAAGTGGATGCCGTGGCCGAAGGACAGATGGGGATTGGGGTGGCGTGTCACGTCGAAGACGTCGGGCGCGTCGAAGCGGGCCGGGTCGCGGTTGGCGGCGCCGAGATGGGCCACCAGCATGGTGTCGGCCGGCAGTTCGTGACCGCCGAGCACCACGGGCCGGGTGACGCGGCGTCCCAACTCGGGGAAGGGGGGCAGCCAGCGCAGCACCTCCTCGATGGCCTGCGGAAGCCGGCCGGGGTCGGCGCGCAGCGCGGCGTCCGTGCCGGGATGCCGGTCGAAGGTCACGACGGCGTTGCCCAGCAGCGCGGTCGTGGTGACGTGTCCGGCGACCAGCAACAGGGCGACGAATCCGACGATCTGCTGGTCCTCCAGGCGGACGCCGTCCACCTCCGCGGTGATCAGCCTGCTGGTGAGGTCGTCCCCCGGCCGGGCGCGGCGGTTGCGGATGTGTTGCAGCACGTACCCGTTCATCTCGCGGACGGTGGGGGCGATGGCTTCCAACGCCCGTTCCAGGTCGGCCAGGTCGGCCGCCTCGCCGAGCTGGTCACCGCCGAACAGGATGTTCGCCCACTCCTGGAAGAGCCGGTGCTCGTCGGCCGGGATGCCGAGCAGGTCGGCGATGACGATGATGGGGAGCGGATAGGCGAGAGCGTCGACCAGGTCGAACCGGTCGTGGTCCGCTACGGCGTCCAGCAGTCGCGCGCACACGGCCTCGATGCGCGGTGCCAGCTCCTGCACGACCCTCGGGGTGAACGCCTGGCTCACCAGCGTGCGGAGTCTGCGGTGTTCCGGTGGGTCCATCCCGACGAAGTTGCCCCGCCGGAAGGTCTCGAAGTCCTCCTGGGTCGGAGTGAGGGAGGAGAGGTCCGAGGAGTAGGTGGCCGGATCGGCGAGCACGGTGGCGACGGTCTCGTGGTCGAGGACCTGCCACAGGCCCTGGTTGTCACACCGCACTGGTCCGGCCTCGCGCAAGTCCCGCCAGCGCCCAGTCATTTCCTCCAAAAGAACTGAGGAGTAACCTAATTGATGGTCAGGCACCTGTCCTCCTTAGGTCACGGCTCGCGGGCATGGCTGGATCAGGCAGGGGGTTCCCGCCGGATGACACTCCGGCAGGACGTGACGAATCGGGGCCACGACGGCTCCGGACGCGACGCCAGCGCTCTCCGGCGGACGGAGCCGGGCCGCACTCGGGACTCACCGTCCGGACGAGACGGGATTGTTCCGCGCGACGCCGCCCTGCGAGGGGCCAACGGACACATGACGTCAGCCGGTTACCGCAGCCAGGTGGAGCACCTCAACAGGCCCGCTGGCGCTCCCCCGTCCCAGCCTCCACGGTGGACCGGACTGGCATAGCATCCCCCTCACGATCCCTCCAACGCAACCGCTGCGCGAACCCTGCACAGCAGCCGCCACGGCCAGTGCGGACCTTGACGGCCCAATACTCACAACGACGAACCCGCCACAGTCTTCACGGTGGGTCACTCTCTCGCAACCCCTCGAGGTTGAACGGGAAGCAACTCTCATGAGAAACCGTCGTCTTGTCGGAGGTGTGGCGATGGGGCGATGGATCAACCTCTTCGTCGACTTCCTGGTCACCAAGCACGGACTCGCCGCCGTGCTGCAGTCCGACAACGCCGACTTCGAGACGCTGCACACCTACTTCCTCGACCGGCTCGTGCCCGTGTGCGCCCAACTGCTCGACGCCGCGGCCGATTCCGGCGAGACTCGATCCGGCCTGGACGCCTACGGGCTCATGCGCGGCGTCGGCAACCTCTGCATCGGCGCGGGCAGCGATCCCCGCTACGACGCACGTCGACTGGTCGAACTCCTCATCGCGGGACTACGCCTACCGCGCCGAGCCGCAGCCCGCCCCGCGCGACCGACTCGATCGACTCCACCGCAACCGAACACCCGCGACCGGATCCCGACATCCTCCGGAGGGCAGGGGAACCGACGACGCGCGCCCCCGGACCGACCGGCGGGTCGACGAACCGGCGGCCTGCGCCACGCGTCCGCCGGTGAGCACGGCGCGCTCGGGCGTACTCGGGCGCACGCGGCCCGGCCACCTCCAGCGGTTATTACCAGCCAGTAAGTTGACTGATCATCATCTCGCACGTGGCGGTGGTGCGCCCCTACGCTCCCAGTCACCACATCGCACGACCAGCCGCCCCCGGCACCGCGATCCGACCCGCTGGAGCTGCCGTGAAGCCTCCCCACCGCCGCCGAGGATGGCGGACAACCACACTGATCCTTTTGGGAGTTGTGCTGGCCGTCGGCGGCGGCGCGACCCCGGCCGTGGCCGTCCCCGCGACCGCGACCGCCGTGGCTTTCCGGACCGTCGACGTCCCGATGTCGGACGGCGTGGTACTGAAGGCCGATGTCTTCACCCCGGCCCCCGGCACCCCCGGGGCCGACGCCCAGGGCCGCTTCCCCACCGTCGTACAGCCGGCCAGTTGGGGGCAGAACGACCTGGAGTACGTGGCCCAGGGCCGGCAACTCGCCGCCGCGGGCTACGTGGCGGTCACGTACACCGTGCGCGGGTTCTGGGGCTCCGGCGGCGAGATCGACGTGGCGGGACCGCGGGACGTCGCCGACCTCTCCTCGGTGATCGACTGGACCCTCACGCACACCCCGGCCGACCCGCGGCGGGTGGGCCTGACCGGGCTCTCCCTGGGTGGCGGCCTGGCCCTGCTGGGGGCCGCGTTCGACCCGCGGGTCAAGGCGGTGGCCGCGATGAGCGGGTGGGGGGACCTGGCCGACTCGCTCGACAGCGGGCAGACCCGGCACCTGCAGGCCGCCGCCCTGCTGACCGGCATCGCCCTGCCCACCGGCCGGCAGAGCCCCCAGATGCGCCAGAACCTGGGTGACCTGTTCACCGGACAGGACATGCCCGACGTCATCCGGTGGGCGCAGACCCGCTCCCCCGCGAGCTACGTGGACCGGATCAACGCCAACGGCACCGCGGTCCTGCTGGCCAACGCCTGGGGCGACAGTATCTTCAACCCCAGCCAGATCACCGCCTTCTACCAGCGCCTGATCGGGCCCAAGCGGCTCGAACTGCGACCCGGCGACCACGCCACCCAGGAGCTGCCCAGCCTGCTGGGTCTGCCGGACGCGACCTGGTCGAGCGCACTGGCCTGGTTCGACCAGTACCTCAAGGGCGGCGCGGACACGGGCGGACGGCCGCAGCGGTCGGTGGAGCTGACGGTCCGTCCCGACGACATCCGGGAGAGCTACCCGGACTGGTCCGCCGTCAGCACCCGCACCGAGCAACTGCGGCTGGGCGCCGCCAACCCGTTGGGCACCGGCGCCCTCGGCGGCCCGGCCGGCACGGGCTGGCACACCTCCCTCGTCGGCGGCACCGACTCGGGCGCCGACGGCGGCGTCGTCGAGCTCTCCGGGTTGCTCGACCAGGTCGCCGCGCTGCCGCCGACCGTCGTGGTCCCGCTGCTGTCCCGGTCGGCCGGGGCCGTCTGGGAGTCGGCGCCGTACCCGGCCGGAGCGCGGATCCGCGGCGCCGCGGCCGTGCACACCACGGTCACCGCCAGCGCCCCGGCGGGCACCGTCTTCGGCTACCTCTACGACGTCGACGCCGCCGGCGTGGGCAAGCTGATCTCGCACGCCCCGCAGAGCTGGTCGGACCAACCACCCGGCCGGGCCTTCCCGTTGGACATCCAGCTCTTCGCCACCGGCTACGACCTGCCTGCCGGGCACCGCCTGGCACTGGTCCTGGACACCCGCGACCCGCTGTACGCCGGCAACACCCCGCTCGGCAGTCGGGTGACCTTCAACTCCCCGGCCGACGACCCCTCCCGGCTCACCCTCCCGGTGCGCTGACCACGGGCCCCCTTCGCCGGACGCCATCGACACCGCACAGCCGTCGGTCACCGCCGACGGTCCGCCCTGGGTCGACCGGCCGCCCACCGCCTGCGGACGGCCGGCCACCACACCTTCGGGTGATGCTCGCCGCGGCGAGCGAGCCCGGCACGGTGGCCGCGGTGGTACTCGCTACGGTTGCGGGGACCTTCCGCCCAGGGGTCATCCCCGCTTCACCCAACGGAGGACCATCGATGCGTAGCAGGATCCTGTCCGTCGCGGCCGTGGCGCTCGCCCTCGCCGATACCGTCCTGGCGGCACCGGCCCAGGCCACCGCGGTTCCCGACCGCACCCGCGACAACAGCGGCTGCAACCACGACGTCTGCATGGCCATCGACGGAACGACCGGCCAGGTGACCGTCAAGGCGTGGGCCTACGACCGGACCTTCACCGGCCACTTCCAGCTGCTGCAGCCCAATGGGCACGAACTCAACGGCCGCGACGGGACGTTCGGCGCCGGCGACGTGGCCGGCGGTTCCTCGTGGCGGGTGCACGCCGACGCCGGAAAGTACTGCGTCATCGGCTGGGACGGCGTCAACGGCCACTTCGACGACATCGGAGAGCCCTGCCTCAGCCTCTGACCGGCGGTCCCGGCCCCTGCCACGCCCCCACCGCGGCCTGCGCGGCGGGGGCGGCCGCATGTCGTCCCACCGTTCACGAGCAGCCTGCCGGCGGATACCGACACCTGGCCGAGCCGGCCGACGGGCGCCGTGGAAGGCTGGCGGCTCATGAGCAGTCGTCACAGCACCAGTAGCAGTAGCCACACTGTCCACACCAGTCACACCACCACGCATCATGTGACGGTGGTGCACCACGTCACCGTGGTGCACCACCGCGGCGTCTACTACTCCAGCACGCACGGCGCCGGCCTGGGCGGACTGATCGTGGTCCTCATCCTGCTGATCGCCCTGGTGGCCTGGCTGGCGGTGCGCAGGTCGCGCGCCTGAGGTCCGGTGCTCCGGGAGGAGCGCCGGATCGATCGCGCGCGGACCACCGGCCCGAGGCCGGGCGCCCGACGGTGCGGGCGGTGCGGGCCGGTCGGCCCGGGGCCCGCCGGTCGTGTCCTCCCCGACCGCTGCTCGTAGGCTTGGGGCGCCGTCCGCCGGGGGTGGTAGCGCGAGGGGGCGTCCATGCTCTTCAAACACAAGCACCTCCTGAACGAGTTGCGTCGGAACGGCCGCCGAGCGACGGCCGAGATCCTCTCCGTCAAGACCGTCGGCGGCGGCAGCAGCCTCCGCTCGATGTGGGCACCCGACCAGGACCTGACCGCCGGGTGGACCGACTGCTGGATGAAGCTGCGCGTGGCCCCGCAGAACCGGGGCGAGCTGCCGTTCGAGGACACCGTCCTCACCCGCGTCCACCCGCTCAAGTACCAGGGCGGCACCGTCCCGGTCTGGTACGACCCCGACAAGGTGGTCGTCGGCTACGAGGCCGACGTCCAGGCGGCGATCCACTACGGGGCCGAGGCCGACCGGCTGGCTCACCGGTACGACCAGCGACTCGGCATGGCGTGGACGCCCGTCGCCGGCACCCTGCTGCCCGTCGAGGTGGCGTTCACGTCCGGCAAGGGCCGCCTGAAGCCCACCGGACGGCTGGGCGGCCTGCTGCGGGAGCAGGCCGAGGCGTCCGCCGCCTGCGTACGCGCCGACGCCGCACGGCTCCTTCCGCGGCTCGGGAGTGACTGGTTCGCCCGGCACGACCTGCGCGTCGACGAGCCGTACGGCGACGTACCGCCCGGTGCGGGCGCCGAGGACGTGGCGGGCGCCGGGGTCGCGATCGCCGTCGCGATGGTCTCGCTGCTCAGCCGTCGGATCGTCCGCCCGAGGTGGCGGTGACGGGACGGCTGACCCCGGCGGGTGAACTGCTGGCCGTCAGCGGTCTCAAGGACCGCGCGGTCGCGGCCAAGCGCGGCTACGCCACGCGCCTGGTCGTCCCGGCGGGCAACGAGCACGACGCCCGGCAGATCTCCGAGCGCCACCGTCAGGACCTGGAGTTCGTGTTCGCGTCGACGCTCGATCAGGTGCTGCGTGGCGCGCTGGCGAAGCACCCCCTGAAGGGGTGTCTGCCCCCGGTCTGAGCCGGGCAGGACGCGCGGCCGGGCGGCGGAACGGCCCGGCCGCCGCGTCGCCTCGGCGGGTCGGCGGGTCGGCGGGTCGGCGGGAGGTCACGCCGCGAGCAGGTCCGGCTCGCGGACCTCGACCGCGCGGCCCGGCGGGCTCGAGGACTTCGTGGTCACCGCCCCGGTGCCAGGTACCGGCGGCCGGCTATCTGCTCGAAGATCAGGTTGGTCCGGGTCTGTGCCACCGCCGGGTGGGTGGTGAGGTTGTCCACGACGAAGTCGCGCAGCGCCTCGGGGCCGGCGACGCCGACGTGGAGCAGGTAGTCGTCGGATCCGGCCATGTGGAACACCGCCAGGACACCCGGCAGGTCGGGGGCCGTGCTCCGGAAGCTCTCGTTCTGCTCGCGGGTGTGCGCCCGGAGCCGGACCGAGATCATCGCCTGCAGCGGCAGTCCGATCGCGGCGGGATCGACCTCCGCCCGGAACCCGCGGATGATCCCACGTTCCTGCAGCGCGCGCACCCGGGCCAGGCAGGTCGAGGGGGCGATGCCCACCGCCTCGGCGAGGGCGTTGTTCGGCGTCCGGGCGTTGTCGGCGAGGGCGCGGATGATCGCCCGGTCCACGTCGTCGATGGGCGCCCGGCGGGCCTGCGGATTATTCGGCACGCGCCAATGATCTCGGTGAATCCCGTCGATCCGCAAGACAACGGGCGCGTGTACCGAATTTTATTCGGAAGGTCTTCCGGCAGAGTACCGCAAAGTTCCATCCTGACCCGCGAGCGGCGAACGCCCCTCCGCCGTTCCCCGCCCCGCGGGCCGGCCGCCCAGTGACCTCGGAGTACCACGCCCATGAGCCCGACCGCCACCTTCGCCGCCGCGCCCACCGTCGACCCGGGGCCCGAGCTGGACGGTCGTGACTTCGAACTCCCGGCGAGCGGCCTGGACGACGCCGAGCGCCTGCGCGCCCTCGACACGGTGGACGAGTACCTGACGCGGAAGCGCCGGCACCTGGTCGGCTACCAGGCGACGCAGGACATGCAGGGCTGCGCGCTGGACCTGGCCCGGTTCATGCCGAACAACATCAACAACCTCGGCGACCCGTTCCAGAGCGGCGGCTACAAGCCGAACACCAAGGTCGTCGAGCGCGCGGTGCTCGACTACTACGCGGCGCTGTGGAACGCCAAGCGGCCGTACGACTGCTCCGACCCCGAGTCGTACTGGGGCTACATGCTCTCCATGGGCTCGACCGAGGGCAACATGTACGCGCTCTGGAACGCCCGGGACTACCTGAGCGGCAAGGCGCTGATCCAGCCCCCGGCACCCCCGTTCGACGCCCTGCGGTACGTCCAGGCCGCGCCCGACCGGAGCAACCCCAACGCCCACCGCCCGGTGGCGTTCTACTCCGAGGACACCCACTACTCCTTCGCCAAGGCGGTCCGGGTGCTGGGCGTCGAGACCTTCCACGCCGTCGGCCTGGAGAAGTACGCGGACGAGTGCCCCCTGGTCGACCCCGTGACGGGGACCCGCGAGTGGCCCACCGAGGTGCCCTCCCGTCCCGGCCCCTCGGGCCGGTCCTGGGACGGCACGGGCGAGATCGACGTCGAAGCCCTGGCGGTGCTGGTCGAGTTCTTCGCCGCCAACGGACACCCGATCTTCGTCAACCTCAACCTCGGCAGCACCTTCAAGGGCGCCCACGACGACGTCCGGAAGGTCTGCGAGCGCCTGCTGCCGATCTTCGAGAAGCACGGACTGATCCAGCGCGAGGTGGTCTACGGCACGGACCCGCGGACCGGTGAGCCGCTGGTCGACCTGCGCCGGGGCTTCTGGATCCACGTGGACGGCGCCCTCGGCGCCGGTTACGCGCCCTTCGTGCGGATGGCCTCCCAGGACCCGGTGGCGTACGGCTGGACCCCTGAGGTGGAGCTGCCGGAGTACGACTTCGGCCTCACCTTGCCCACCCGGGACTTCGGCGAGCTCGACATGGTCTCCTCGATCGCGATGAGCGGCCACAAGTGGCCCGGCGCGCCGTGGCCGTGCGGCATCTACATGACGAAGGTCAAGTACCAGATCTCGCCGCCGTCCCAGCCGGACTACATAGGTGCGCCGGACACCACCTTCGCCGGCTCCCGGAACGGGTTCTCCCCGCTGGTCCTCTGGGACCACCTGTCCCGGCACTCCTACCAGGACCAGGTGGACCGGATCCGCAACGCCCAGGAACTGGCCGGCTACCTGGAACGGCGGCTGAGGGCCATGGAGCGGGAGACGGGCGTCGAGCTCTGGCCGGCGCGCACCCCGGGCACCATCACGGTGCGGTTCCGCAAGCCCAGCCCCGAACTGGTGGCCAAGTGGTCGCTGTCCTCCCAGGACGTGCTGATGGTCCCGGGCGACGAGTCCACCCGCCGCAGCTACGTGCACGTGTTCCTGATGGCCTCGGTGGACCGGACGAAGCTGGACGCCCTGCTGGCGGAGCTCGCCCAGGACCCCGCCGTCCTGGGCCTGCCCACCCGGCTGCCGTGACGGCTCGTCGCGGCCGGGCCCCCGTGACGCTGCCCCTACCGGCGGGTCACCCGGCCTTGCCGGTGATGTAGTCCTCGGTGGCTTGTTGTCGCGGGGTGCTGAAGATGTGCTCGGTCGGGCCGACCTCGATCAGTCGACCGGGCTCACCCGCCCCCGTCATGGTCAGGAACGCGGTGGTGTCCGCCACCCGTGCGGCCTGCTGCAGGTTGTGGGTGACGATGACGACCGTGTAGGTCTGTTTGATGTCCTTGATCAGGTCTTCGATCGCCAGGGTGGAGCTCGGGCCCAGGGCGGAGCAGGGCTCGTCCATGAGCAGGACCTCCGGCTCCACCGCCAAGGCCCTGGCGATGCACAGGCGTTGCTGCTGACCACCCGACAGCCGCCCGCCCGGCGTGTCGAGCCGGTCCTTGACCTCCTGCCAGAGCTCCGCCCTGGTCAGGGCCTGTTCGACGAGGTCGTCGTGACCGCCCCGGCCGAGTCGCCGGCCCAGGTGCAGGCCGGCGAGGACGTTGTCGCGGACCGACATCGTGGGGAACGGGGTGGGGCGTTGGAAGACCATGCCGACCCGTTGGCGGATCTCGACCGGGTTGGGCCCGCCAGTGTAGATGTCGGTGTCGTCCAACAGCACCTTGCCGGTCACGGCGGCCCCGGGGACGGTCAGGTGGATGCCGTTCATGCAGCGCAGCAGGGTGGACTTGCCGCTGCCCGAAGGGCCGATCAGGGCGGTGACCTGGTGGGGCGTGATCCTCAGGTTCACGTCCGCCACCGCGGGACGGCCGTGGTAGGAGGCGGTGAGGCCGACCACGTCGATCCGGGCCGGACCGGTGGTTCGGGTGGGCGGAAGCGGGGTGGGCATCGCGGGCTCCTTGGCGGGGAGGTGGTCGGGGCGGCCGGTCTTCGGGCTCGGGAAACCGTGCTTCAGCGGGCGCTGCGGGCGATGCCGCGGCGCCCGAGGAGGCGCGCGGCGATGCTGACCGCCAGGACGATGACGACCAGGGTGAGCGTCCCGGCCCAGGCGCGGGCCTGGGCGGTGCGGAACCCGGTGATGGCGTTGTTGAAGATCTGCAGGGAGAGGGTGGACATCCGCTGGGTCGGGTTGGTCTCGATGAACAGGTCGTTGCCGAGGACGGTCAGCAGCAGCGGCGCGGTCTCGCCCATCGCCCGGGCGATCGCGAGCATGACGCCGGTGGTGATCCCGGAGCGCGCGGTGGGCAGCACGATGGAGACGATGGTGCGGGCCTGGCTCACGCCGAGCGCGAGGCTGGCTTCCCGCAGGTCGGCCGGCACCAGGCGCAGCACCTCGGCGGTGGCCCGGGTGACGAGCGGGAGCATGATCAGGGCCAGTGCCGCCGCCCCGGCCAGTCCCGAGAAGCCGAAGTTGACCACCCAGAGCGAGTAGACGAACGCGCCGGTGACGATGGACGGCAGCCCGATGAGCACGTCGGTGAGGAAACCCGCCACCTTGGCCAGGCGGCCGCCGTACTCGATCAGGTGGACGGCGGCCGCGATGCCGATCGGCACCGAGAGGGCGGTGGCGATGCCCACGGTGATCACGGAACCGATGATGCCGTTCACGAACCCGCCCCCGGCCTGCGAGGGATCGCCCGGCGGGGTCTGGGTCAGGAAGGTCGGCCCGAGGTACCTCAGCCCTTGATCGGCCACGTGGACCAGGATCCACAGCAGCACGGCGACCGCGACTGCCGCGGCGAGCGTCAGCAGCCCGGTCATCGCGGCATTGACGGCCAGGCGCTCCGGAACGCTGCGGCGAGCGGGAGCCGCGGGCGGAGCGGCGGGCGGAGCGGCGGTCATCTACCCGAGGTCCTCTCCCGTGCGCCGCACGACGAGTCTGCCGAGGACGTTGACGACCAGGGTGATGACCAGCAACCAGGCGGCGACCACCATCAAGGACTGGAGGTGGAAGGGCTCGGTGGCCTCGGTGAACTCGTTGGCGATCACCGAGGCCATGGTGGCCCCGGGGCCGAGCAGGCTCGCGGTGATCGAAAGGACGCTGTTGCCGATCACCATGGTGACCGCGATGGTCTCCCCCAGGGCCCGGCCCAGGCCGAGCACGGCCGCACCGGTGATGCCGGAGCGGGAGCGCGGAAGGATCGCCATCCTCACCATCTCCCACCGCGTCGCCCCGAGGGCCAGGGCGGACTCCTTGTCGATGGTGGGGACGGTGGCGAAGACCTCGCGGCAGATCGCGGTGATGATCGGCAGGATCATGATCGTCAGGACGATGCCGGCCACCAGGTAGGAGACGCCGAAGAAGGGGCCGGCGAAGACGGGCCCGATCACCGGGGCGCCGCCCAGGGTGTCCGACAGCCAGACGCCGGCCGGGCGGACGGCCGGGATCAGGGCGAAGACACCCCAGAACCCGTAGACCACCGAGGGGATCGCGGCCAACAGGTCGATCAGGCCGGCCAGCGGCCTGCGCAGCCAGCCTGGTGCCACCTCGGTCAGGTACAGCGCGACCGCGACCGCGACCGGAACCGCCAGTGCCATCGCGATCAGCGAGGTGACCACGGACCCGTAGACGAACTGCACGATGCCATACGGGTTCGGGTGCGCCGAGGAGGCGCTGGCCTCGGAGGGTGCCCACCGGTCGGAACCGAGGAAGCTGAGGGTCCCGTAGTGGCGCAGCGCGGGCCATGCCTGCCGGACCAGGAACACGGCCGTGGTGACCAGCACGAGGATCACGAAGGCCGCCGCGGCCCTGACGCCGGCCCGGAACGCGGTGTCGCCGGCGTGCCGGGCGCGCGAGCGTCGCACCGAGGTGAAGGAGTCTGCGAGGGGGGTCATCTCTCTCCCCTGGGTCGGGCGGATCCGGCGGTGGGTGGTCCGGGAACGGGCGCCCGGCGGTGGCTACCTGATGAGGGGCTGGCCATTGACGGTCAGCTGCTCCAACTGCCCGACGGCCAGCCGCTGGAGGTCCTTGCCGAGCGGCGCGTAGTTCAGGCCGGCGGTGAGGTCCTGGCCCGCGGACAGCACCCACCCGAGGAAGTTCGCCAGGGCGGCGGCCTTGGCCGGGTCCGTCTGGCTCCGGTAGAGCAGCGCGTACGTGGTGCCCGAGATCGGGTACGCGTCGGGGTCGCTGCCGTCGGTCAGGGACGTGTTGAGGTCCGCCGGGAACGTCACGCCGTTGACCGCTCTGGCGACGGTGGCGACGCAGGGCTGGATGAAGTTGCCCGCCTTGTTCCGCACCTGCCCGTACGTGCTGTTCTGGGCGAGCGCGTACTGCAGTTCCAGGAAGCCCAGCGCGCCCTCCGTCTGGTTGATCTGCCCGGACACTCCCTCGTTGCCCTTGCCACCGATGCCGGTCGGCCAGGCCACCGTCTTGCCCGTGCTCCTGCTCGGGCCACCGAGCGCGCTCACCCAGGCCGGGGACTCCTTGGTGAGGAAGTCCGTCCAGATGTCCGTGGTGCCGGAACCGTCGGAGCGGTGCACCACCGCGATCGGCTCGTCCGGCAGCTTCATCCCGGGGTTCAACGCGGTCAACGCCTGGTCGTCCCACTTCTTGATCTTCCCGGCGTAGATCCGGCCGAGCAGGTCGCCGGTGAACTTCAGCCCCGATGGCAGGCCGGAGAGATGGTAGGCCGGCACGACCGCGCCGAGCAGCAGCGGGATCTGCAGGATCGGGCCCCTGGCCCTGGCCTGGTCGGCCGGGCTCAGCCCGGTGTCGCTGACACCGAAGTCCACCGTGCCCGCCAGGATCTGGGCCACCGCGCCGCCCGATCCGATCGACTGGTAGGCGACCTGCACCCCCGAGGACTGGCTGTAGACCTTGGTCCAGTACGACATCATCGGCGCGACGAAGGTCGACCCTGCCCCGGACAGGGAGCTCGCCCCGCCGGGCAGCCGCGCGAACGGCGGCGGGTAGCCGGGCTTGGTGGTGCCTGCCTGGCCGCAGATCTGGGTCCCGAAGTCCGCGCTGGCGGCGGCGCCGGTACCGCTGGGGGAGGTGTTGCTGACGTTGTTCGTGGTGCCACAGCCGGTGGCGAGCAGCGCCGCTCCCACCACCAGGACGAGCCCGGCGAAGGCCTTGCGAGCCATGAGATCCATTCTTCCGCGGGTCGGCGCAACCGGTGCGTCGCTCCACTGGCGGAGCCAGGTACGGGGCCTGCGCGAGTGGTCCGATCAGCAACGGGAAAACCCAGACTCTCGCTTGCGGCGGCCCATATCCACGATCGGGGCCGGCTGCGGCGCGTGTCCACCCACTGGGCGGAACGCCGGGGACTCCCATGGTGGACGGACGAGCGGAGCCACCCCGCGGAAGGACGGACGCGGGTGACGATCACGCTCGGGACCCGCGCGACTCCTGCTCCGCGGGCCGGGGGCGCACCCGGGCGGCGAGGACCGCGATGTCGTCCTCCGCGCCATGGGGCACCAGGCCGTACAGGGTCTCGTCGAGCAGGTCGCCGAGGTCGCCGGCCACTGGCAGCCGCAGGTCCGCGAGCCGGGCCAGCGAGACGTCGATGTCCTCACCGCGCCTCTCCACCAGGCCGTCGGTGTAGAGGAGCAGCACCTGGCCCGGCCGGAAGCCACCAGTGACCAGCTCGTATCCGCCGACGCCGGTACCGAGGGGCGGACCGGTCGGGACCTCGACCAGTTCGGTGCCGCTGTCGGCGGTGAAGAGGGCGGGTGGGAGGTGCCCGGCGCTGGAGTACGTGCAGCGGCTGCGGGCCGGGTCCGCCAGCGCCAGCAGGCAGGTGGCCGGCCGTCCCGACTCGCTTGCGGAGATCATGGCGTCGAGCTGTCGCAGGATCCGGTGCGGCGGCAGGTCCGTCGCGGACACGTAGCGGAGCATCGAGCGGTAACTGCTCATGTCGACGGCGGCCTCGACCCCGTGGCCCATCACATCCCCCATGACCAGCAGGGTTCGTCCGAAGGCCAGGCGGACCGTCTCGAACCAGTCGCCACCGACCATGGTGCTGGTGCCGGACGGGAGATAGCGGGAGGCCAGTTCGAGGTTGGGGTGCGGGTTTCCCGGCTCGGCGAGCAGGGCCCGCTGGAGTTCCAGGGCGATCGTCTGCGAGTGGGTGTAGCGGCGGGCGTTGTCGATGCTGACCGCGGCGCGGCCGACCAGGTCCTGGATGATCACCACGTCCTCGTCGCTGAACTCCGGGCTGTTGCCGGCTCGGGCCAGTGACACGGTTCCGACGGCGTGGCCCCGGGCCGCGAGTGGGACGACGAGGGTCGAGTGGATTCCCGCGGCCCGGCAGGCCGCGAGGCGCCCCGCGTCCGGTGCCGAGCGGTCCGGCCCCGCGGACAGCAGGTTCCGCACGATCGGATGGCCGGTCTCCAGGCACCGTGCGATGGCCGGGTCCTCCCGGTACCCCACGGTGCTGTCGGTCATCCCGAGGTCCCGCGCACAGCTGCGCAGGGCCGGCACGCAGGCCAGCGCGGTCCGGCGCAGCCGCAGTGCCCTGGCTCGCGGAGGTCCGTGGCCCTCCGGCAGACCGACCGGCAGGACCTCGACGGTCGCCAGGTCCGCCAGCAGCGGGACGACGAAGTCCGCCAGCTCCGCACAGGTGGTGTCGATGTCCAGAGAGGTACCGATCCGAGTGGCGGCATCGTCGAGCAGGGCGAGGCGTACGTGGGCCTGCTCCAGGTCGTGCTGCTCCTGCCGCGAGTCGGTGACCTCCAGCACGATGCCGACGACGCCGAGCACCCGGCCGGCGACCTCCAACCGATGGTAGGCACCGTGCCACCAGCGGCTTTCCTGGGCGGAGCCGGCCTCGGTACGGCTGCTGGTCGCTTCACGGGGCCGCCCGTCACGCAGCACCTGGCGGAGGACGTCCGCACGGCTGCCGACGCCGGGCAACGTCTCGGCCACGGCCCGGCCGACGAGGTCGGCGGCCGACTGGCCGGTCATCCGGGCGAGGGCCGGGTTGACATAGCGGTAGCGCAGCTGCGGGTCGAAGATCGCAACGCCGAACGCCGTGCCTCCCAGCACGCTCCACAGCACCTCGTCGGTACTGCCCGCCAAGAGGGCGTCGACCGCTGCTTCCAGGCGGGCGTCCGCGTGGGCCCGGCCTGAGGCGCCGGCGCACGCCCGCCTACCTCCTCGTCTGCGGTACCGGAAGCGCATGGTCCAATCGTCGGCCCGCGACGGGTGATCCGCACCCATGCCGCTGCGAGGTCGCTCCGCGAAGCGGTCACCGGGCCGCACCGCGGAGGGACCTCGCAGCGGCATGGCACTCCCCCGGATCCGAGCGCTGTATCGACGACCGTCGATACAGGCGGGATTGCCAGCGGATGAGACGGCCGAGCATGGGGGCTGGGAGGCGCCCCCGTGCTCGGCATCGACGAGGGCGACGCCACCTTCGAGACCACCGCCCCGACCTGGCGCGCCTTCGACGCCGTCAAGCTGCCCGACCGCCGCCTGATCGCGCTCGCCGAAGACGCGCGGGTGCTGGGCTGGACGGCCGTCGTGCCGGTCTCCGACCGCCGCGCCCACGCCGGCGTGGTCGAGCACTCCGTCTACGTCCACCCCGACGCCCGCGGGCGCGGGGTCGGGACCGCCCTCCTCCAAGCCCTGATCTCCTCGACCGAGGCCGCCGGGATCTGGACCGTCCAGTTCGGCGTCTTCCCCGAGAACACCGCCAGCCTCGCCCTCCACCAACGGGTCGGCTTTCGCGTCGTCGGCACCCGCGAACGCGTCGGCGAACACCACGGCACCTGGCGCGACGTCGTCCTCGTCGAACGGCGCAGTCCAACCGTGTCCTGACCTCCACCGTCAACAGACCCCACCCCGCCTACGGGGAAGGCCTGCACGACGTCGGCGCCCGCTCAGGCGCTGGGCCACTCGCCGGGGTGGTCGACCCAGTGGAGTTGCTGGGCGTCGTCGGGGTCGAGGTCAGGGCGCTCCCGCCGGAGGACCTCTTCGAACTGCTGCCGGCTGGAGCAGGCAACGACGACCGGCGTGGTCCCGGGACGCTCGATGCGCACCTGTCGATCGCGATGGCCGGACACCAGGGCCGAGATTTCCACAGGGCGCGCCCTGTCGAGGGCTTCGTGGCTGGTCATGTGACCAGGTTCAGCCGGGACCGGCCATCGCGCACGTCGATCTGCCGGGCCAGCCCAGCGCCGCGTGCCCGCCTTCGCCGCCCGACGACCCGGGTCGCCCATCGGCCTCCCCCGATCCATCACACCGGATCCGTCGCGCTCACGGCCTCACGCACCGTTTCGGCACCCACCCTCGCCCACCGCTGCTCCGGGCGGGTGAAGCCTCGGCCCTCACCACCGCCCGGTCCGCGACCGCGGCCACGGACTCCACGTCACGGGAACTCCACGTCACGGGCGGGGATCACCACGCGGCGGCCCTCGGCGGCGAGTGCGAACTGTTCGTAGCGGTGCCCGTCGATCAGCTCGGCCGGGTGCACCAGGGAGACCACGCCCTCGACCAGATCCGGGCCCGGCGGCGCGGCCACCGAGGGGCCGGGCGCCGTGGCGGCGTCGGGGCGAAGTCAGTACACGACTCCCGGGTTTGAGGCGCCTGTTGGCGGTGAGACGACGGCCGAGGCCGTCAACCGGCCGCAGCGCGCTCCCCTCGCGCGGCGGCCGGCTCCCGGGACGGCCTTGGGCGACCGCTCCGGGACCGGTGGCACCACCCGGTCCCGGAGCGAGGACGCCTCTGCGATCGTCGGGGGCTGCCGGAGGACCTGGCGCCGCCCGTCCGACCTCGACCGTCCGACCGCCCGCCCGGTCGCACCGTCCCGGGAGGTGCCAGGCGAGTGGTCGCAAGCCGAAGGAGCTTCCATGAGCGACGTGTCACGGCTGCCCGGACCCCTCGAGCAGCACTGGAACTGGCAGTTGGACGCGGCCTGTCGCGGTGCGGACAGCAACCTGTTCTTCCACCCGCCCGGCGAGCGCAATCCCGCCCACGACGACCGCGACACGGCCGCGAAGGCGGTCTGCGCACGCTGCCCGGTCCGCGAGGCCTGCCTGAACCACGCGCTCAGGGCCCGCGAGCCCTACGGCGTCTGGGGCGGGCTGAGCGAGGACGAGCGGGCCGCCGTCCTGCGCTCGCGCCGGCGCGGCCACCCGGCCCGCCACCGGGTCGCGTGACCCTCAGGCGTCCGTCACATCAGTCCCCAGCCGGCCCGGTGGGGACGACCCGGGCGATGAGGAGCGCGATGTCGTCGTGGCCGTTGGGAAGACACAGAGCCGCCAGGAGTCGGTCGCACGTCACTTCAAGGGGCAGGTGGGTGTCGGCCAACAGGCCGAGGAGGGCGTCCAGGCGGTCGTCGATGGGTTGGTCACGGGTTTCGACCAGGCCGTCCGTGTAGAGGACGAGCTGGTCGCCGACCTCCAGGTCGAGGACGGTGGCCTCGAAGGGGACGCCCCCGACGCCGAGCGGCGCTCCGGTGGGCAGGTCCAGCAGCACGGGGAAACTGCCGGGGCGGACCAGGACCGGGGGCAGGTGGCCTGCGAGTGCGATGCGGCATTGCGCGCGGTGGGGATCGTAGACGGCGTAGACGCACGTGGCGATGGTCTCGTCCAGGGCGCGGACGGTGCGGTCGAGGTGGTGCAGGATCGTGGCGGGGTCGAGATCGAGGTCGGCCAGGGTCCGGGTGGCGGTGCTCAGCTGCCCCATGGCGGCGGCCGCGTTGATGCCGCTGCCCATCACGTCGCCGACGACGAGGGCGGTCTTGTCGCCGGCCAGTTTGACGGCGTCGAACCAGTCGCCGCCGGCCTCGCCGACGATTCCGGCGGGCTGGTAGCGGTAGGCGACCTCGAGACCGATCGATCGCGGCGGCGTGCGTGGGAGCAGGTGACGTTGCAGGGTCAGGGCCGCGTGGCGTTGGATCTGGTACCAGCGGGCGTTGTCGATGCACACGGCGGCGCGGGCGGCCAGCTCGCCCGCCAGGGCACAGTCGTCGTCGTTGAACGGTCGCGGGTTGAGGGTGCGTTTGAGGTCGAGCACGCCGAGGATCTCGCCACGGGCGATCAGCGGCACGGCGAGGAACGAGTGCAGGCCAGCGCGGCCCAGGAGGGCGGCGGCCTCGCCGTCCCGAGCGATCTGCGACAGGTCCTGGGTCTCGACGCGGGCCACCAGGATCGGCAGGCCGGTGGTCGCACAGCGGGTGATCAGATGGTCGACGGCGTAGGCGGCGGTCCCGCCGGGGGGGTCGACGTCGCCGGCGGGGGTGCTGGGACAAGCCCCGGCCACGGCCAGGGACCGGAAGATCGCGGGCCCGGCGCCGGAGCCCGTCGTGCTGGCGGGACGGTCGTCGAGGACCGAGTCCAGAACGTTCACCTCGGCGATGTCGGCGAGGTCGGGTATGGCGATGTCAGCCAGCTCGTCGGCGGTTCGGACGAGGTCGAGGCTGGTGCCGACGAACACGGAGGCGTGGGCGATGATGGCCAGCTGCCTCCGGGCTTCGGCGGCCTCCGTGGCCACCCGGTGCTGTTCGGTGACATCCACGACGGTGGTCGCCAGTCCGATCACCCGCCCGCCGGAGTCCTCGAGCCGGTAGTACGACGCCCTCCAGGCGTGGTCGATGCCGGGATCGGCCTGTGTCCGGCCGATGGTGAATTGGTCCACCAGGGATGTGCCACTGGCCAGGACCTGGCGCATCGCCGACTCGATGGCCTCGACGTCCAGGAACGGCAGCGCCTCGCGGACGGTTCGGCCGAGGTGCTTCTCGGCGGCCAGGCCGTTGATGCCCTCCAGCGCCGGGTTGACCAGGACGTACCGCAGGTCGGTGTCCAGCACCGCCAACCCGATCGGTGACTGGGCCACCAGCCGCACCGACAGCGCCAGGTCCCGCTCCACGCCGCGCAGCGTCGCCTCGTCGCTGGCGAGCCCGAGGGCGTACAGGCCGCCGCGATCGTCCAGCAACCGCATGTTGCGGAACTCCACCAACCGGGTGGAGCCGTCCTTGTGCCGCACGGGGAAGACCCCGGCCCAGGCACCGCCTCCGGACATGACCTCGGCAAACAGTTCGAGGACCGGTTCGACGTGCTCCTCGGCGACCAGCAGCTTCGCCGCGTACTGCCCCAGCGCCTCCTTCGCGCTCCAGCCGAACAGCTCCTCGGCCTGGGGACTCCACAGCGCGATCCGTCCCCTGTCGTCCAGCACCACCGCGGCCACGCTCAGCACGTCCAGCAGTCCACCGGGCTCGAACGAAGCGACCCCGAGCGGGCCGGACGCGGGTCGGAACGCCTCGGACGACCCCATCACCGGGCCCTCCTTCCTCTGCCCGATCGCGGTGACCGCCTCGGGCCGGATCCAGTCGCTCGCTCCGCCTCACCCTCCCCCTCAGCCGTGTTCCCATCCTCCCCCTACACCGTTTCACCGGCAGCTTCCGGCTCTCCGGTCCAGCCGGGACGATCCCCGGCCGTTGGAACGCTCCACGGTCCGCGCCCCGCTCCGCGGTGGACATCCACCCGAGCGGCCCGTCCTCGAAGGGGGGAGCATGCCGGCCGTCGGGCGTGGGTGGGGGCAGGCGGACTCCGCCACCGGACGTGCGAGCGGCCGAGGGCGGAGTCCGGGTGCGTGAACCGCGGCTCAGGTGGTGAGCAGGCGGTTGAAGAAGGACCGGTAGCGCTGGAGGGCGATCCGCAGGTCCTCGGTGACGATGTCCTCGCCGCGGTCCCACTGGCCTTCCAGGCCGTCCTTGTGCTCGGCGAAGGACGTGGCGAGCGTCCGCATCACCTCGGCGACCAGGGCGTCGGCCGAGCGGACGGCCTCCTTGGGGTCGTCGACGAACTCGGTCTGGATCTTCTGCCAACGGAGCGTCCGTCAGCAGGCCCGTGACCCGGCTCAGCTTCTCAGCGAGGTGAGGGCCTCCTCGACCAGCGCCCTCGCCCGGGTCACCGTCGCCGTCAGCGACTCGGCGGTCCCACCCGGCGCCCCCAGCAAGCCGCGGACACGTGCGCCGAAAGCCGTTGGCGCCCCCGGCAGCCGCTCGGCGACAACCAGCGCGCCCTTCTCGTTGAGGCACCAACGCCGGTTCCTGGCGAACAACGCCTGAACCAGCACGCCGAACGCCCGGGACAGACACAACGAGACGTACAGGGTGTCCGCCCGCGCCGTCCCTTTCGTCGCGGCGCTGACCAGGAACTCCGCCTCCCAGGCCGCTGCCGTCAGCGCATCCCGGAGCGGCTCCGGGTAGGTAGCGGTCCGCCGCCGAAGGTCCGTCAGCTCGCCGGTCGGGTCAGCCAGTACCTGCCCGAGTGCCACCTCGCCGGCGTAGCAGGGCGACCAGAACCCAAGCGGATGCCCCGCCTGCACCCCCACCTCGTACCGGCCTTCGGAACAGTCCGCCCACACCTGCTCGACCCGATCCAGATCGCGCAGGATCCAGTTCACCGCGGCACCGTCCACCCGCAGCCACGCGCCGCCGTTCACCCAGGGCCCCCAGCCGCCCGGCCCGGCCACGTCCACGTCCGGCCCGGCCAGCGCGCGCAACGCGGCGAGATCGAGGCTGCCGCGGTAGTAGACGCCGAGATCCCAGTCCGAATCCGGCCGGTGCTCCCCACGCGCCCGGCTGCCGCCGAGCAGCACACCGACCACGCCCGGCACCTCCGCCAAGTGGTGAGCCATGTCTTCGATGATCATCCGCATAACGGGAGTCTGGCAGCCACCCCGCCGGACCACGTCAGGGGGAGGACCGTGGCCGCGTGGGGACGGTCCCCGGCGCCGGTTCCGGGCCGGTTGCGAAAAGGGCCAGCAGGCCCGAAATCTCCCGACCGGCCTCGGCGGAGTGCCGGAAGCGGCCGCCCGGCGGGATCTCGTAGTGGTTGCGCCGTCCCGTGCGCGAGCGCACCAGATATCCGGCGGTCTCCAGATCGGCCACGATCGCCTGCACCGTCCGCTCGGTCACCTCACATGCTGTGGCGACGTCGCGCAGCCGGATGCTGGGGTCCCGGGCGATCATGAGGAGCACCCGGGCGTGGTTGGTGAGGAAGGTCCACTCCGGTCGGCTCCGGTTGTCGTCGCGGCTCATACCTCCATCATGCGCCGCACACTTCAGGCGTTCCAAGACGCGAAAAACTCTTCGCGAATCCCTTGACGTACGACGGGCGCGGGGTCACGATCGAAGAGGTCCATCCCTGCCGTACACCCGTACGAGGGAGCCTTCATGCCCTCCCCCAGACAACGCAGCGGCCCGGCCCAGGCCGCCAGGCGGACACCACCGTCCACAGGGCCGCATCCGCCCGCGCCCGGGACCACTCACCCGCTCGGGCTCCACGCCACCGCCGTGATCCCGCCGCCGCCCACCACCACGGACGGTGCCGGCGCGGTCGTCGTCCGCGGCGAGATCGACCAGGACTGCGCGGAGGAACTGCGTGCGATCCTGCTGCGCGCCCTGCACGCTCATCCGGGCGGGCTCGAACTCGACCTCACCCAGGTCACGTTCCTCGACTGCGCCGGGCTCAACACCCTCCTCCGGGTGCGGCATGAGGCCCGCGACGTCCTCGGCCGGCCGTTCACCGTCTGCGCCGCCAGCCCGCAAGCCGAACGTCTGCTCCGGCTCACCGAGACCCGGGCCCTCTTCCTCGTTCCCACCCCTCCGAACGGGCGCGCGCCCACCCGTACCCCCGGGCTGCGACGCACCGGTTGAGCCACGGCCCTCCTTGGGTCCGGAGCCCGCTGCGGTCAAGGGTCCGCTGGACCGGGGCAGGGGCGCGGCGCTCCCGAACCCTCCCGGCGCGGCGACGGTCCCGATCCCGTGTCGCCGGGGCGTCCCACGCCGTTCCCGCTGCCCGCCAGGCGGGTGTCCCGAGGTTCGGTCTCCTGGCCGTTGGATATCCCTTGCCCGTGAGCGGGTCCCGCGTCGATGACGCTCTTCCGGAGTTGGAGGCCTTCGCCCATGCCGCGCGGGCGCGAAAGCCCGACAGCGGCACCTGGTGCGAGGCGTGGACCGTCCGCGACATCGTCGCCCACCAGACGGGCACCGCCGAAGAACTGGCCCGGGTACTCGCGGCCCACATGGCCGGCACGCCCGTCGAGACGAGGGGCTTCTACCGCGAGGCCCCCTACCGGGCCATGTCCGACTCCGAGCTCTGGTCGGCCTTCCTCGCCCGCTGTGCACAGCTCGTCGAGACCGCGGCGGCCGCCGCGGGCGACCTGTCACCGGCGGCCGAGGTGATCTGGACCGGCCGGACCGTGACGCCCGCCTTCTTCGCAGAACACATGCGCGAAGAGCTGGTACTGCACCGCTGGGACCTGACCGGTGACGACAGCACGGCCGTGCGGGCACTGAACGAGTCGTGGATCACGGAGCACAGCGTGACCACTGTGGGCATTCCGCTGCTGGCCCGGGGCTTCTCCGGCCTCGAACTCGGCCCTGACGGCCGGGTGGAGGGACGACTGCGCGTCCCGGGCACCGATGACATCCTGGTCACCGCGGACGCGGTCGGCACCAGCATCGGATTCGCCACCCCCGAGGGACCGGCCACCGTGGAGAGCGACGCGGCCACCCGCCTCCTGCTTCTCTGGGGCCGACGCCCCGCGGATCCCTCGCGCTGGCACAGCGACGCCGGGCCCGAGACCCTCCGCCGCGTGCGGGCCCTTCTGAGCGGGTACTGACCGGGGCGCCGACCATCCCGGGAGAACTGGCCGGCCGTCACGCGCGGGGCAGGCCCGCGCACACCTTCCGCCGTAGCAGGGACGTCGTGCCCGGGTCGCGGTGACATCGCCGGTCGCCGCGACGCGGTGGTCCTCGACCACGGTCGTGGTCGAGGACCATCCCCGTCGCCGTTCGTCAGGCGGGGGTTTCAGCGGTGGCTGTCAGGACCGCGCGGCCGAGGGTGTGGCCGGACATCGTGAAGCCGAGGAAGGCCGGGGTGGCTTCCGCCGGGACACCGATGGACTCGACATCGAGGGCGTGCACCACGATGAAGTAGCGGTGGGGACCGTGCCCGGCCGGCGGAGCGGCGCCGATGAAGCGGGCCACGCGGGCGTCGTTGGGCAGCTGGTAGGCACCCTCGGGCAGGCCCGAGCCGGTGTCGTCACCGGCGCCCTCGGGCAGCTCGGTGACGGTGGCGGGGATGTCGGCGACCGCCCAGTGCCAGAACCCGGACCCGGTGGGGGCGTCGGGGTCGTAGACCGTGACGGCGTAGCTCTTGGTGCCTTCCGGTGCGCCGCTCCAGGACAGCTGCGGGGAGATGTCCTTGCCGCCGGGGACGCCGAAGATGCCGGAGAACTGCTCGGGCGACCAGGCGGCGCCGTCGCTGATGGTGGTGCTGGTAACGGTGAAGGAGGCCGCCTCGGGGAGGCGGGCGAAGGGGTCGTTGGCGCTCGTCACGTCGTTCCTTTCAAGGCCGTGCTGTGGGGTGGCGGTGATGCGGCGGACGGAGGGCCCGCGGCGCCGCCTTCGTCCGGCAAGGTCGACCCTAACACCAATAATCGATTATTTACCGGATCGTCTATGATGGGGGCATGGCCCGGACGACCCACACCTCGACCTCGTCGGGGAAGCAGATGCTCTCCGAGCAGGTCTACGCACACCTGCGGGAGGCGATCATGCGCGGGGACTTCGCACCCGGTGACGCCCTCAAACCGCAGGACCTCGCCGTGGCGCAGGGCGTGAGCCTGGCCGTCGTGCGCGAGGCGCTCGTGCGCGTGGTCGGCGAGGGCCTCGCCGACCGGCTGCCCAACCGTGGCTTCGCCGTCCCGGCCTTCTCCGACCGCCGCTGGCAGGAGATCGCGGAGGCCCGCCGGACCATCGAACCGGTCGTGCTGCGGATGTCCGTCGAGCGCGGCGACCTCGACTGGGAGGCGCGCGTCCGGGCCGCCCATCACCGTCTGACCCGCACCCCGGCGTACGTGCCGGAGGAGGGCGAGTACTACTGCGCCGCCTGGTCCGAAGCCCACCGGGCCTTCCACCGCACCCTCCTGGAGGGATGCGGCAACCCCGTCCTGCTGGAGACCTTCGACCGGATGTGGACCGCGAGCGAGCTGGCTCGCCGCTGGTCGGCGCACGGCAATCCCCACCGGGACGGCGTTGGCGAGCACCGCCGGCTGGAGGAGGCGGCGCTGGCCCGCGACGCCGACACCGCGGCCGAAGTACTGGCCCAGCACCTCACCCTGACCGTGGCCGGACTGACCGGCCGCACCCACCACGAACCCGCGGAGGAAGCCTGATGCGCCTCGCCAACCCGACCGAACGACCACGCCTGACCACCGACACCGGAGCCACGGCATGACTTCCCTCGAGGCGAGCACAGGCCGCCACTGCCACAACGTCGTCAATCCCCTGCACTCGTCCGTGTACTTCGCGCCGGAGCTGGAGGACGAACTCGCGGCGCTCGGGCTGGAGCGCGGAGCCATGGCCTACTTCGCGGGCCGCGCGGCCCCGCTCGGGGCAGTCGGCGCGGGCACCGTCACGGCGACGTTCTACAACTTCAACCACGCGCGTGTCGCGCGGTACATCCCCGCGGCGTGGGCCATCAGCACACCGGAGGCGGTGCTCACGGCCCGGCTGCGCGGCGCGCACGGCACGCTGCGGCGGCTGCTCGGGGAGGAGGCCCTCGCGTCGAAGGAGATGGCCGAGGCGGCCGGGCTGGCCCTGCGCGCCACGGAAGCGTGCCGCCGAGAGGCGCGGCCGCTGTACGCCGCCAACGCCGACCTCCCCGTACCGGAGGAACCGCACCTGGCCCTGTGGCACGCCGCGACGCTGCTGCGCGAGCACCGGGGTGACGGTCACCTCGCCGCCCTGGCGGTCGCCGGCCTGTCCGGGATCGAGGCGCTGGTCCTGCACAACGCCACCGGCAAGGCACCGACGTCCGCGCTGTTCATGCGGACCCGCGGCTGGTCCGCGGAGCAGTGGGCCGCCGCCCGGGAGCAGTTGCGCGAGCGCGGCCTGCTGGACGGGGCGGGGGATCTCACGGAGTCGGGCGCGGCCCTGCGCGACGAGACCGAGGTGCTCACCGACCGCCTCGACGCCGCCCCGTACGACCACCTCGGCCCGGCCGCCACCAAGCGCCTCACCGAGCTGGCCGGCGGCTTCACCAGAACCCTCAGGGCGGCGGGCGCCTTCCCCGCGGTGCACTTCGGCAAGGGCTGAGCGCCGGGCCCACCGGAGCGTCCTTCGCACCGTCGGGTACTCGGCGGGCAGCTCAACGAGTGCCACGCCGCACCGCCCGCGCCTCGCCCCCACCGCCAGAAGCCCCCGGACCAGCGGCCTGATCAGAGTTCTGACACCCGCCTGGTGGGCTGATGTCGGGCTTGGACGGCGGACCGGCGCCGGCGCCCGCGGACCGGGGCGGGCGGCCCGCCGGCTCCGGTCCGCGGGCGGTGTCGGCCAGCAGGCGGACCAGCTCGGCGGGGAGGTACAGCTGCCGGGCGATCCATCGCGTGTCGTATCCCTGGATCACGAAGACCCACGCGGTGTAGAGGGCGTTGAGGCTGGGAGCCTGCGGGCCGTGCAGCAGCGGGCGGACCGCCTCCACGGGGAAGCCCTCCAGGGTGCGGGCGGTGAACCAGGGCCCGTCCGTCACCCGTTCCGCTGCCCGCTCGGCTCGCGGCACTGGTTGCCGAGGGCTTCGGAGCCGGTGCCGGATCAGTCCGAGCACGCCGAGGACCGAGGCGGCCGCGCCGACCAGCGCACCGCCGACCACCGGCCGTTCCCGCGCCGGAACCGCGCTCAGCACGGCCAGCTCCAGCACTGCCGCCGCGACGGCGACGACCGCAGCCGCACCCTCGCGGGTCCGCGGGCGCGGCACCGCCCTCAGCCGGGCCATGTCCTCCCCTTTCCCTTCGTGCCTGCCCGGGTGCCAAGTGGCGGCACGGGGCCGTGGCGAGAGCGTCAGTCGTGCGGCTGGGCGGCGGCCTCGGTGATGCGGCGCGCGGCGGACAGCGGCAGGTCGGCGTAGCGGGCGAGCCAGCTGGCGCGGTGGCCCTGACGGGCGAGGAGGTACGCGAGGTGTACCCGGGGGTCGTACGCGGAGGCCGGGGTGTTCTCCGTGCCGGACCGGGGGGGCAGGTGCCGGGGTCGTCCAGCCGGTAGGCCCGTTCCAGACCGTCGTGCAGGGCCAGGGTGACGCGCGGACAGGTGTGTGCCGGCTGGCGTGCGGCGCGTGTCCGGTGCGACAGTTCTTGACGCATCGTCAGATTCACGGCTGGGTATGCCCTTCCTTCCTCGGTTGAGGTGGTGAGGGTTTCCGGTCGGGGTGCGGCAGCCGTCTGCCCCCGCGTGCGCACGCCGCGGCGGACCGCGATGGCATCAGGCCATCCGGACACGTCAGGGGTGTGGACGGGGAAGGCGGCTACCGCGAGCCCGCGGAAAGCGGGGAGAGATGCGGGAGGGGGCGATGACGGCCCGGCGTACTGCAACTCGCATCCATGCCTCTCGCCTCCTCGCGGTCGGGGCACACGGAGGTGGGCGCCGTAGCGACACGGCAAGGAGCGGACCGGCTCCCCTGCGACCGGTTCACCCCAACTCGTCAGAGCTTTGGCACTTCACGGCGTGATCCAACTCCAAAGGAGCGGAAGCCACTTGGGATCAACCCTTAATTCGGGAAGACCTGTCCTGAACCTGGGCGTCTCTCGACGTCGTGGGGTCAGTGGCCTGTGTCCGTGAAGACGCCTCACCGAACGAGGTGCCTTTCAAAACCCCGACAAGACTAGACCCTCTCCGGTCCCACGCTTGCCGTCTTTGCTGAATCTTGACGCCGGCGGTCGCGCCGCGCGATGCGGCACGGAGCTCCAGCACGATGCGAAAGTGGCTGCTGGGAAGGGTGATTGCCGGCGAATGGCAGTGCCCGTCGCAGCTGTCCCCCCGCTGCGAGGGCGGCGTGAAGGTCCGGCTTGACAGTGTGTGAACAGCGTGCGCCATACTGTGCGATGCGACACCTCGTTCGGTGAGGCGTCTGCACGGATACAGGCCACTGACCCCACGACGTCGCGAGACGCCCAGGATCAGGACAGGTCTCCTCGGATCAAGGGGTGCCCCCAAGTGGCTTCCCGCCCATGGAGGGTGGGGATACGCCGTGCAGTGCCGAAACTCTTACGTGAGGGGTGCCGTCCAGGGGGTAGCGCCGGCCGGGCTCGGTTTCGTGCTGCCCTGGACGGGTGGCGGCTTCGCCGCCCGTGTGGAGAGCGCACCGTGCGCGGTTTCAGGAGGAGGTGGTCGGGATGGAACCTGGCAGTAGTCCCAGCGCCCGATCCGCTTCCGCACAGGATGTCCCGCACATCTGAGCGGTAGCCGTCCGATAGGTCCAACTACCTCACTGCTCAGCCCGGTTCGACGTCCAGCGGCAGGATGCCCGACTGCTCTTCTGGCCGGTCCGGCCTGCCCGGACGTCCCCTCGTCCGTGCCGTTCCGCTCCGCGGTCGTCGTGGGTGCGGTCCGCGCTGCCCGCTCTCCCCCGTCGGTCCTCGTGGCCGCTGTCCGACGCACCCGAAGCCGGGCGTGTCCCCGTCCGTCGAAGTCCGCTGCCGCCCGGTCCCCGTCGTACGAAGCGCCGTCGATGTCGTACGCCAGCGGCACCGGTACCGCCTCGGGCACCGTGACATCCGCGTGCGCCGCGACGGTGGCGCCACCCTCCAGGCCGACCACGGCCGCCGACACCACCGCCAACGACGACAGGAATCTCCGACGGCTCACCCGGGCCACCTCCCCGCTCAGTTGTCCGGTCACGACGCCTCTCCCGGTCCGGCTCCGGCGGTCGGACCCGCCACTGCTCCGATGCTCCGAGCCAAGATGCCAGCCCGCGGTGCTGGTCACCGCCCTGGACATGGCCGATCCGATTAAGTAGGCCGATCCGACCTATGACCGATCGTTGACCGTCCGTCAGCCGTCGTGCGGACGTCCCCGGGGCACCGGGGCCGGGTTGCCAGGCCCCCGCGGGTACTCGACCTCGACCGACCGGCTACCACCGTGCACGCCGATATCAGCTGAACCGCGCTCCCCAGGTGGCAGGCTGGGTGCATGTGCGGTCGCTTCGTCTCCACCACCGGACCCCAGGACCTCGTCACCCTCTTCGGTGTGACCCGCTGGGATCCGGCCGACACCCTCGACCCCAGCTGGAACACCGCACCCACCGACCGGATCTGGGCGGTCCTGGAAAGGGTGGACCACGACAGCGGCGAACTCGCCCGCCAGCTGCGGCCGCTGCGCTGGGGCCTGGTGCCGTCCTGGGCGAAGGACCCCAGTGTCGGGGCGCGGATGATCAACGCGCGGGCCGAGACCGTCCGCGAGAAGCCCGCCTTCCGCAAGGCCTTCACGACCCGGCGGTGCCTCCTGCCGGCCGACGGCTACTACGAGTGGGTCGCCGTCCCGGCCGCTGAGGGGAAGAAGGCGTACAAGCAGCCGTACTTCATCGCGCCGGCCGACAGCGGCCTGATGGCGATGGCGGGGCTGTACGAGTTCTGGCGCGACCCCACCCGCCCCGACGACGACCCCCTCGCCTGGCTGACCAGCACCACGATCATCACCACCCAGGCCACCGACGACGCCGGACGCATCCACGACCGCATGCCGCTCGTCATCGACACCACGGACTTCGACGCCTGGCTCGACCCCGACCTCACCGACCCCGCCCAGCTCCGCCGGCTCCTCCACACCCCCGCCGACGGCCACCTCACCGTCCGTCCGGTCTCGACCGCCGTCAACAGCGTCCGCAACAACGGCCCGGCACTGCTGACGGAGGATCCCGACGCGCCACCTCTGACCTGACGCACCCGCTGGCGGACCCGGCCGTCGTGGACCAGCACGGCACGGACCCGCCCCCGGGCAGGCGCTGCGCCCGTCACCCTGTCGGAGTGCCGCACAAAGTCAGGGCCGGCGGTGAGCGCCACGGGCACCCGGCCGTGCCCGTCCGGCTCCTGTCGCGACGCTGGATCACGCTTCGCCGGTCAGGGAAGGTGGTGACCGAGCGCGTCCTCGATCCATCGAAACGTCCATGGGCTGCGGCCCCTCGGCCGCAGCCCATGGACGTCGAGACCATCACTGCTCCGGCCTTCCGGAGAAGGCTTGATCAGTCCTCGTAGTCCCCGTGGTCGTGGTCACCCTCGTGGTCGCCCTCGTGGCCACCCTCGTAGCCGCCCTCGTGGCCGCCGTAGCCGCCCTCGCGGTCGCCCTCATGGTCTCGGCCCACCCGGAAGCTGGCCACCACTCCGTCCTTGACGAAGACATCGCCGACGCAGTGCGGCTCTACGCCGTCGGCGGAGCTGTGGGGCCCGACGGTGGCGATCGGAGCGCCGTTGTCACAGACCGCCCCGTTGAAGACCTCGATGGTCCTGTGGCTGTCGTTGCGGATGTTCAGGCTTCTGGCACCGAGGCCGCTGACCACGGTGACGCAGTCGCCCGCGCGGGAGGAGTACGACCGCTCGTTGATGTGGACCCAGCCCTCCTCGTGGTGCCTCCGGTGGCGGTGCTCACCGCCGCCCTCGTTGCCCTTGCCCTCGTTGCCCTTCCCGTCGTTGCCGAAGGGCGCCAGTGCGAACGGCTCCTGTGCAGGAGTGGCCGCCTGCTGGACGACCGGGGCGGCCTGGGCCGCCTGGGTCATCGGCTGGGAGGCAGCCGAGGAGTAGGTGAGGCCGGTCACGGCCAGGGCCGCGGCAGCGCCGACGGCCGCGGTGATGGCGGTGGCTCGGGTGATCTCCATGGAACTTCTCCTGTCTCTGTCGGCTGGGACCGCCGACCCGTGACTTGAACGTACTGAGGGCGGTCATATCGGGCATATCGAAGGACTGGCGCCGGGGAGCCGAACGGGGCATCAGAGCAGGTTCCGGTTTTTCTGATGAATTGTCAGATTTGTACGACCATAGGCACATTGACGGAGCATTGACCCGTCCAGGTGATTGCTGACGCCCACTCATCCTTTCGGCAGCGGGCGCCTGCCGACGGATGAGGTGAGTCGCCATCAGGGGACGGCACGCCCCGGCCTCGACGGGTCGGGGACGGGGCACCGTGCGCTGTCTTCGGCGTCCCGATGCGCCTCCGGCCAGGAGAGCCACCGTCAGCACACGAACATCCGGCTCAATGCCTCCCGCACCGCAACCTCGGCGAGTGTCGCTCCGCCGGTGAGCAGAGGCGGGCGCGCGGGCGGCCCCGCGTCATCCTCGAGGCCGCCCGCCCCGGGGCGGCCCGGGGCGGGCGCCGAGCAGACGGCCACTCGGCTCGCGCCCTGCGCACGCTACCGGGATGCCACCGTGACCGGGTCGTCGGACCTCACCGTCCCGGGCTCCAGCACGGTGAGGTGGAGGCCGACGCAGGCCAGCCTGCCCAGCGTGAGCACCGGGACCCGGTGCTCACGCACGACGGTGCGCATCAGGGCCGGGTCGGCGGGCAGCGCACCGTGGGCCAGGGTGGGCACGACGCAGCGGGGGGTCGGCACCTGGCTCTGGAACAGCGCCTCGCCGACCCGCAGCCGGGCGCCCTGCCAGCCGTCTTCGGGGTAGCCGGGGGTCCTGCCGGTGTCGAGCACCAGGTTGGGGCGGAACCGGCACGGGTCGAGGTCGCCCGCCGGATGGCGCCGGCGCAGCCGGTCCAGGGTGCCGGTGGTGACCAGGCGCACCATGCCGAAGTCGATGAACGTGCCGGCGGCGGTGCGGCCCGAGGTGATCGAGGCGCCGGTGGCGTCGGTGACGGCCGTCGGGGCCAGGGCCTCGGGCAGGCCGCCCTCGTAGTCCGGTAGCTGACGCCCCAGCAGGCCGTACCCCGGCGGCTCGTCGCTGAGCGTGACGGGGCGGCCGAGCAGGGCCGACAGCCCTCGGTCCAGCTCCGGTGCCCCGGCGGCCAGGAGTGCCGGGTCCGGTTCGGCGGTGACGTCCGGCCGTACCCCGGTGCCCTCCCAGCGGCCCCGGTGCGCAGATCGGTGATCACCGCGCCCGCGACACCGCCCCGGAGCTGATCGAGCACCCGTTCCCGCTCGGCGGCATCGTCACCGCGGTCGGCGACGGCACCTGGTACGCCGTCGCCGACCGTGCCACCTCGCGGGCTCGAGGGATTGACCGACGGCACGCCGGTTCCCGCGGTTCCGACCGTCAGGGGTTGATCCCGTCGAACTGGAGTACCCGGTAGGGCTGCTGGTTCGGCGGGTTCCACTGGGAGACGATCAGAGTGAGCGAGGTGGCGCTCGCGCTGCCGGGGTGGATGTAGCCGCCGTAGAGGTTGGGGGCCTGCGGCTTGCCCCAGTGGCTGGGCGGCAGCAGGTTGTTGCCGACGATCTGCGGGGTGGGCGCGGACCAGACGGCGTCGGGCCGCGGGGCGGTGCGGGTGCAGATCGAGTAGTCGGTCACGTCGAAGTAGCTCATGCAGTAGCTACCGCCGATCAACTTCACCGAGAACTCGCCGATGTTGTTGCCGGACAGGATCACCGATGGCGGTGCCGCGGTGGTCCACTGCCAGGAGCCGCTCAGGTAGGCCCAGTTCTGCTGCGCGCCGAAGTTCCCGGCCCGCAAGTCGTTCGGCTGGATCCGGAACAGCTGGATGGCGCCACCGTCCGCCGTGTTCTGGTGGCTGCCGTTCCAGCGCTTGGAGAAGACGTAGAGCCAGCCGTCCGGATCGATGCCGGCGAACGACCACATGCCGTACAGCGACTGGTTGACGCCCTGCAGGTCGCCGGCCCAGTGGTAGGGGTAGTCGGTCCAGGTCACGCCGTAGTCGTCG
Organism: Kitasatospora sp. NPDC024654; assembly: GCF_055559155.1. Taxonomy (NCBI): domain Bacteria; kingdom Bacillati; phylum Actinomycetota; class Actinomycetes; order Kitasatosporales; family Streptomycetaceae; genus Kitasatospora; species Kitasatospora sp. NPDC024654. The sequence continues at coordinate 47,480 of NZ_JBVHLF010000011.1, read as the reverse complement.
GAGTAGGCGACACCCGACATCAGCGAGCCGTCGTGGCCGGCGGGCAACGGATTGTCCTTGGTGGGCCACTGGGCCACCGAGGTGTACTGGATGTACGTGCGGCCGCCGAACTCGACGCAGTCGTTGGGGATCCGGCTCACCTCGACGCCGAACCCGTTGTTCGCGTTGTGCTGGTAGTTGAAGAGCTGGGCGGCCTGGCCGCTGGTGGGCATGGCCCAGGTGAACGAGATCGGCGTGCCTCCGGACGCGTCGAAGCTCGCCTGGTTGAGCATCACGGGGGAACCCAGGTAGCCGTTCGGGTCCTGGGTGGCGGTCCGCCACGAGTCGCCGAAGACGTAGCCCCAACTGTTGTCGTGCGCCCGGTAGTACGGGATGCCGAGGTCGCCGCAGCCGAGCCCCTGCTGGCTCGCCGAGTCGCCGGGGTTCTGGCACAGCGCGGTGCCGCTCTGCAGCAGCGGGCGGGCGGTGACGCTCGCGGCCGCGGCGGCCGGCACGGTGCCGAGGGCACCGGCGGCCCCGGCGAGCGTGCCGACGCCCACGGCCAAGCCGGCCCCGGCCTTGAGGACCGAGCGACGGGAGGCCACGGGAGTACGGCCACCCGGGGTGGGTGGGGTGGGTGGGGTGGACGGCGCGGGGCTGGAATCGGACATGTCGTGACCCTCCACGGTGTCGGGGAGTCGGGCATGGCGGACCACGCCCGACGACCTCGACCCACCCTAGCCAGGTACACATCAACTCGTGGTGGATTGTTCGAGTTCGACCGGACCTGGTTGACCGAGGCCGAACGTGACCGGTGTGGCGGGCGTGGTCCGCGCTGACGCCGGCCCAGCGGATTCTGGATCGGGGGTGCTGGGTCAGCCACTTCCGGCGCGGACGGCGGTGACCGCCACCGTGGAGTAGCGCATGGTGAAGCTTCCGCCGGCCGCGTCCACGGCCGCGCCGATGCCGGCCAGCACCTCCGCCAGGGCGGACTGTCGGACTTGGGCGAGGGCACCGCTGGTCGGCAGCAGGTCCAGCCACTCGTCCCGGGTGTACGGGTGCTCCCACTCGAAGCGCCACGCCTCGGGCGGGCCGAAGGCGGCGGCGGCCCGGATCCCGTCCTCGGCCCGGGCGCTCAGGCCCGTGTAGGCGTCCGGCCCCGGCGCCGCCGGGCGCTGGGCGAGCAGCGAGTCGGGGATCACCCGTCGGTAGACGGTGGCGAAGGCCTCGGCCAACTCGGTCGGCGGTTGGTCGATGTTCCAGAACGCGGCCAACCGGCCGTGGGGGCGCAGCACCTCGGCGGCCTTCGCGGCGCCCGCGACCGGGTCGACCCAGTGCCAGGCCTGGGCGGCGATCACCGCGTCGAAAGTCCGGCCGGCCGACTTCCAGTGCTCGAAGGCGGAGACCTCGACGTCCACGCCGTGCTCGCGCGCCCAGTCGGCCATGCGCTCGTCGACCTCGACGCCGAATACCGTGCAGCCGGCCGCCTGGAACTGGCGGGCGGCGATCCCGGTGCCGCAGCCGATATCGAGGACCTCGGCACCCGGGTGGTCGGTGATGATCGCCGCGATGAGCTCCTGCGGGTAGCCGGGGCGGGCGCGGTCGTAGCGCCCGGGGTCGGCGCCGAACGACTCGGCCATTTCCCGGGCTTGATGGGATGCGCGCCGGCTGAGCGGAGAGCGCTCGGGCGGTAGAGTGGGCATGTGCCCACTATGAGTGGGCACATGCCCACTCGTCAATGAGCCGGGCCCGACCAGGAGAGGTGGAGGCGCACTGTGCCGACCGGAGTGGCGCTGCGCGACGTACGGGCGCAACTGTTCGCCGCGGCCGAGCGGATCCTGCGGCGGGACGGACCCAGCGGGCTCACCAGCCGCGCGGTCACCGCGGAGGCGGGCTGCGCCAAGGGGGTGCTGCACCGGCACTTCGAGGACTTCGACGGCTTCCTGGTCGAACTGGTGCTGGACCGGATCGCCCGGATCGATCACCAGACGGCCACGCTCCGGGTGGCGGCCGGCACCGGCAGCGTGCTGGAGAACCTGGCGGACGCGCTGACCGAGTTCTTCGGCCCGGTCGCGGTGGCGATCGTCGCCCTGGTCACCTTCCGCGACGACCTCCGCGCCCGGCTGCGGCAGAGCCGCCCGCGCGGCGTCCCGCTGCTGACCGAGGCCACCGCCATGGTCTCCGGCTACCTCGCCGCCGAACGCGAGCTCGGCCGGATCGCCCCCACTGCCGACCCGGCGACCCTCGCCCCCACCCTGATCGGCGCCGGCCACCTCCTCTTCGCCGACCGCACCAGCACCCCACCGACACCCGACGACGTCCAGCGCGTGGTGGCGGCGGCCCTCGCCGGCGTACTGCGGGAGGGGTAGCGGTGGGGCCGGCGCGGTGGTGGTGCGGTCGCGAGCAGGTCGCGCCCGCCGGCTGCGTCACCTCCCCCGGTCGGCTACGTTGGTAAAGCACCTGGCCACAGGGGGACAACAAGCCGTAACCCACCGGGATGCTCCATGACCGGCCTGACCGTCATCCTGCTGCTCGTGGTCCTGGCCACGGCCGTGGCGACCGGTGCCCGGCGCTGGAGCCTGCCCGCTCCCTCGCTCCTCGTGATCGCCGGCCTCCTCGTCGGGCTGATGCCCTGGGTCCCCGAGGTCCGCCTGCCGCCGCACGTCATCAGCGTGCTGGTGCTGCCGCCGCTGCTCTACGCCTCGGCTGGGGAGATCTCCGTCCGCGACCTGCGCAGCGTGTGGCGGCCCGTGACCGGCCTGGTCTTCGGCCTGGTCCTCGCGTCGGCCATCACCGTCGGATACGTCGCGCGAGCGATCACCCCCCTCACCGCCGCGACCGCGTTCATCCTCGGCTCCGTCCTGGCCAGTACCGACCCCGTGGCCGTCACCGCGCTCGGCCGGCGCCTGTCCCTGCCACCGCGCGTGCAGGCCATGGTGCAGGCGGAAAGCCTGTTCAACGACGCCACGTCCCTGGTCCTGTACAAGGTCGCCGTGGCCACCGCGGTCTCCGGCAGCGCCATCACCGTGTCGGGGACCGTCGAGCAGTTCCTGATCCTCTCCGGCGGAGGAGCCCTCATCGGCGCGGCGGTCGCCGCGGTGGTGACACTCATCCGCAGACGGACCGAGGACCCCGTGGTGGAGACCGTCATCGCCCTGATCACCCCCTACTCCTCGTACGTCATCGCGGAACAGTCACACACCTCCGGCGTGACCGCCGTCATCGTCGCCGGGGTCGTCCTCGGCAGCACCGGCCACAGGCTCAGCAACGCCCCCATCCGCCTCCAGATCCACGCCGTCTACGACACCGTGACCTTCGTACTGGAGAGCGTCGTCTTCGCCCTCATCGGCCTCGAACTCCCCTCCGCCATCCGCCACCTCGCACACGACGAGCGCGGCTGGCCGCTGTGGGTGCCACTGATCGCCTTCACCGTGCTGGCGATCCGGCTGCTGTGGATCTTCCCGCTGTCCGCCCTCATCCACCGCCGGCACAGGGAGGGCGACAGTCGCCTCTCCTGGCGGGTACCGGCCGTCCTGTCCTGGGCGGGCACCCGAGGCGTCATGCCGCTGGCCGCCGCGCTCTCCATCCCCCTGGCCACCAACACAGGGGCACCACTGCCCCATCGAGCGCTCATCCTCATGCTGACCACCGGGACCATCGCGCTCACCGTGATCTTCCAGGGCTTCACCCTCGCCCCCGTCGTCCGCCGCTCGGGCATCGCCCTCGAGCCGGAACACACCGCCCGCGAGGAATCCCAAACCCGCCGGCACATCGCCCACACCGCTCTCGAAGAGCTCAAACAGCTCGGTGACCTGGATCAACTCTCCGATCTGGGCGCCGCCGCCGAAGCCGCCCTGACACAGGCCCGCCGCCACCTGGAAGCCCGCATCCAGCAAACCGAGGACGCCCACCACAGCGACCCGGACGCCCGACCCGCCGACGCCTACCGCGAGATACGCCGGACACTCATCGCCATCGAGGCGACCGAACTCCAGCACCTCTACGAAGCGAACAAGATCAGCAATGCCACCCGGCGCCGGATCCAGCGCGAACTCGACCTCGAGGAAGCCAGCCTCCGCGCCCGCGAGTGACCCCCGGCCCCGTCCTCGTTCCGTCGTTTCCCAGGGGTGTGTGCCGTGCCTCGGGCCCACCGGCCGGCGCGACGCCCCGAGTCGCGACGGAATCCTCAGCGGTACCGGCCAGCTCACGCCGGTCGGATCCGATCCCGGTCAGGCCGACCGTGCCACACCGAAGCGGGCGAACTCCGTGCGAACGGCGCATACGATGCCGGCGATCGGGCTGGTTCGCGCGCCCACCGCCTCGCATGGAACCCGCCGCAGGCCGACCGGGCGAGGGCCTGGTGCCCGACCGCCGTCGGGGCGGCCGTGACCGCCGCCTTCCGTCGGGCCGGCCCGAGGGCCGATCGGGTCACGCTCCGCCCTCAGCGCAGGGTGCGGGCCTCGGCCTCGACGTCGTAGTCGTACATCCAGGGCATGCCGAGGATCGGGGCTTTGCCCGCGGCCATGAGTTCAACGTTGAACCGGGAGCCCTGCTGGAACCGGGCCGCACGATCGCGCCGCAGCGTCTGGTAGCGCACCAGGACGTGGGGCACGTCGACGGTACTCACCCCCTCCAGCAGCGTGGCCAGTCCCATCCCGTCCTCGATGGCCTGGTTGGCGCCCTGGCCCATGTACGGCAGCATCGGGTGGGCCGCGTCGCCGAGCAGCGCCAACCGCCCTCGCGTCCACTGCCGCAGGGTTTCCCGGTCGTAGATGCCCCACCGGAAGGTCGCGTCGACCTGCGAGACGACCTCGCCCGCCAGCGGATCCCAGCCGTCTGCGTAGCCGGCGGCCAGCTGCCGCGGGTCGCCCGGTGCCGACCAGGACTCACGCATCTGCTCGTCGGCCATGCTGAATGCCACGAAGTTCAGCAGCTCACCCCTGCGTACGGGGTAGACCAGCAGGTTCCTGGTGCTGTCGCTCCAGAACCGCACGGCGCCGTCGGGCCAGTCGGGCACTCGCTCCGCGGGCATCACGCCACGGTAGGCCGCGAGACCGGAGAACACCGGGTCGCGGGGCTCCACGACATGCTGCTGCAGCACCGAGTGGATGCCGTCGGCGCCGATCACGACATCGCCCTCGGCAGTCTCCCCGTTCTCGAAGGTCACCACGGCACGGTCGTCGTCCTGCGTGAACGCCACACACCGGTGAGCGATGTGCAACGCGTCGCCCGGAAGACTGGAGACCAGCAGGTTCACCATGTCCGCGCGGTACATGCCGAACATGGTGTACCCGTCGGCTCCGCCGAGCGGCAACGAGGACACCTCGGTGCCGTCAGCACGGCAGACGGTGAACCCGGTGAAGTGCGCCCCGAACTGGGTGATCTTGTCGTGGAGCCCGAGCCGCTCGAGCACCCGCAGACTGTTGGGCGCGAGCATGAAGCCCGCCCCGACCTCGCTGAACCGTTGGGCCTGTTCGTACACATCCGCCTGAATGCCCCTGGCCCGCAGCGCCACCGCCGCGGCCAGACCGCCGATGCCACCGCCGACGATCACCACGCGCACTCCGGCCATCGGGACTCCTCGCGCCTTCGCCAAGCTCGGCTACCTACCAGCACATGCTGAGCGACCGCTGCGCGGCAGGGCGCCATTGCGCCGGAGGCAGCATGTCGCCGACCGCGAGGCCCGCACACCGCCCGCCCCCGGCTCGGCTCCCCGCGGGAGGCGGGCCAGAGTCACCGGCACTGCGGCCGGACCGACTCCCCCACGCTTCTGTTGCCCGTTCACCACGACGCCCGCACGGCCCCGCGCCCGGACTCACGGCCTGCCGCCGGGGCATCCCGCCACTTTGACGCCACTCTGGTGTCGCGGGCCAGTCCGCAGCCGCGTCCTGCACCTCCCACCCCCTCCTGGAGTTCTCGATGTCCGAAGCGATCACCTTCTCCCGCTACGGCGGCCCGGACGTGCTCACCCTGACCGAGGTCGACACCCCCGAGCCGGGGTCCGGCCAGGTCCGGATCAAGGTCCGGGCCGTCGGCGTCAACCTGATCGACCTGAAGATCCGTTCCGGGACGATGGCCGACGTCAGACCGGTGGAGTTCCCGGTGCTGCCGGGCTGGGACGTGGCCGGCGTCGTCGACAAGGTCGGCGAGGACGCCACCGCCCTGGTCGGCGACGAGGTCTTCGGGGTGGCCTCCGTCGGCGGCTACAGCGAGTACGCGCTGCTGGAGCAGCCGGTCGCCAAGCCGCGGGAGGTCTCCTTCGAGACCGCGGCCGGCCTGGTGACCGTGGGCGAGACCGCCTACCGCGGCCTGCACCACCTGGGTGCCAAGGCGGGCGACACCCTGCTGATCCACGGCGCGGGCGGCAGCGTCGGCACCATCGCCGTCCAACTGGCCGCCGCCCGGGGCATCACCGTGGTCGGCACCGTCGGGGCGCAGGAGATCGAGCGTGTCTCCGAGCTCGGCGCCACCGCGGTCCCCTACGGCGAGGGCTGGGTGGAACGGGTCAGGACGGCCGCCCCGCAGGGAGTGGACTACGTCCTCGACTGCTCCGGCGCGGGGGTGCTGGCGGACTCCGTCGCCCTGGTCGGCGACGCGGCCCGGGTGATCACCGTCGCCGACACGGCCGCCGCGCAGCACGGAGTGCGTTTCACCGGCGACGATCCGACCGACCGGTTCTGGCAGGCCCTCCCGCAGCTGGCCGAGCTGATCGCCGCCGGCAGGCTCGAGGTCCCGATCGCGGGGACCTACCCGCTGGCCGACGCCGCGCGGGCCCACGCCGACATCGAGGCCCGCCGCGCCCGCGGCAAGGTCATCCTGCTGCCCTGACTCCGGACCACCTCCCCACCCGCGCCGAACGGGCGAGGAGGCTCGAGGGGCCCCGGCGGCCCCGGGGCGGCGCCCACCGGGGCCGCAGCCGACACCCGTACCTCAGCCGAGTGACGCGGTGGCGAGCTTGGCGGCGAATCCGAGGAACAGCGACCCGACGCCGGCGGTCATCGACGCCGCCAGCCGCCTGCGCCGGCGGAACACCGAGGCCAGGCGGTCGCCGCCGAGGATGAGCGCGCTCAGGTAGGCCCGGGAGAAGATCTGCACGATCGCCCCGAGCAGGGCGAACGCCTCGGCCGGGTGGGCGGCGTGCGGATCGACGAACTGGGTGGAGAACGCCAGGAAGAACAGGATCGCCTTCGGGTTGAGCAGGCTGACGATCAGGGCCTTGCGGAAGGGACGTTCGACGCCGGCCTCGGGCCGGGCCACGGCCGGTAGTCCGGTGTGGCGGCTGCGCAGCGCGCGTATCGCCGAGCGCAGCATGCCTGCCCAGGTAGGTGAGGTAGCCGGCGCCGAAATACTTGATCACGTCGAAGGCCGCGGGCGAGCGTGCCAGCAGCGAGGCCGCGCCGAGCGCGGTGACGGTGATCAGCGTCGTGTCGCCGAGGAACACCCCGAAGGCCGCCCGGTAGCCGACCCGCACCCCCTGCGGGCCGCCACCGAGAGCACGTACAGCGAGTTCGGTCCTGGCAGCAGGACGATCAGCAGCGCACCCAGCGCGTACTCGGGGAGGTTGAGGGTGCCGAACATGTCGAGGCCTTTCCGGTCACCGTCTTCTTGATCACCAAGTGTCACAGTGGCCCGGCGAAACCTGAAGGGGTGATCACGGGCGTTCCGGCCGCATCGCCGAAAGAAGCCACGGCGCGTGGCCGGGTTCCGCCCCGGTCAGCCGAGGAACGGCTCGAGGCCGAAGCGGCCCCACACCACGAAAACGGCCAGGACGACATAGACCAGGTCCACCGCCATGAGCTTGATCTCGTGACGCCGGATTCGTGTGACCGCCGCGCCAACCATGAGGATCACCAGACCGAGGGCCGCCAGCGGCACCAGTACCGGCGCGATGTCGAGCACGGCAGGCAGGACCAGACCCAGTGCGGCCAGGACCTCGAGCGCGCCGATGGCCTTCACGCTGCCGGCGCTGAAGTCTTCGACCCAACTCGCACTGGGCCCGGCGGCGGCGATCCTCTCCTTCGGCGTGATCACCTTGTAGCCGCCGCCGAGCAGGAAGGCAGCGGCGAGCAACCCGGCGACGATCCATAGAGCGAGGTTCATGACTTGACTCCTTGCAGGGGTGCGGTGCACTTCGGTGGTGCGGGCGGCGTGCCGATCGGGCGGAGCTCCCAGGACCTCGCACCGCGGCACGAGGTCCTGGGAGCTCCGCCCGTGGGCGAAGGGGCGGGAGCGGCAGGACTCCGGCTCACCCGTGCTGGCCGGGCCGGTAGTCGCCGGCGGGCTGGCGGACCATGACGTTCCCGCGGTTGAAGGCGTTGATGAGGGCGATGGTGCACACCAGGGCCGCGAGCTGGTCCTCGTCGTAGTACCTGGCGGCGTTCGCCCAGGCCTCGTCCGTCACCCCGCCGGCCGCGTCGGCGAGGCGGGTGCCCTGCTCCGCCAGCTCCAAGGCGGCGCGCTCGGCGTCGGTGAACACCGTGGCCTCCCGCCAGGCGGCGACCAGGTTGAGGCGTGTGGAGGTCTCCCCGGCGTGCGCGGCGTCCTTGGTGTGCATGTCGACGCAGAAGCCGCAGCCGTTGATCTGACTGGCGCGCAGCTTCACCAGTTCCCGCGTCGCGACCGGCAGGGTCGACTCCGCGAGCACCTTGCCCGCCGCGACGAGGTGCTTGCCGAACGTGGCCGTGACCCGGTTGGTGAGGACGTTCAGTCGGGCTTCCACCGTGCGCTCCTTGTCGTTGTCCGCTGGTGCCCTCTAAGACAGGGCACCCCGGCAGGCTGTGACAGGAGTGGATGTGACGTGCGTCTCCCCGCCGGGTTCCGACAACCTGCCGACCGCGGCGGCACGGGCGGGCCCGCCTCGGCTACCCTGCTGAACGCCGTGCGGATCTTCGGAGTTGGCGAGGACCGAGCTCGGCCGGAAGTCGCGGTACGCGGGCTGGAGGGAGGGGTTCCATGCCGGGACCAGCAGGTGTGGCGGACGCGGCCGGCTACCGGCCGCTGCTGTTCTCCATCGCTTACGGGATGACCGGATCCGTGGGCGACGCCGAGGACATCGTCCAGGACGCCTTTCTCGGCCTGACCCGGGCGCACCAGGCGGGGACCGCGATCGCCGACCTGAAGGCGTACCTGACCACGACCGTGACGCGGCTGGGCATCAACCACCTGCGTTCGGCGCGGGTACGGCGGGAGACGTACGTGGGCGACTGGCTGCCCGAGCCGGTCGTCGTCTCCGCCGACCGACCGGGACCGGCCGAGCACGCCGAGCTGACCGACTCGCTGTCGATGGCCTTCCTCGTGCTGCTGGAGGCCCTCTCCCCGGTGGAGCGGGCGGTGTTCATGCTGCGCGAGGCCTTCGGGTACGGCTACCCGGACGTGGCAGGGATCACCGGCAAGTCCGAGGCGAACTGCCGGCAGATCTTCGCCCGCGCCAGGAAGCGCATCGCCTCCGGAGGACGGCCGATCGACGGCGCACCGCCCCCGGCGCGGCGGGCGGAGGGCGAGGAGCTCGCCCGTAGGTTCTTCGAGGCCAGCGCGGGCGGCGACCTGGGCGCACTGCTCGGCATGCTCGCACCCGACGTGGTGTTCCACGGGGACGGCGGCGGCAAGGCACGGGCGATCGGGAAGTCGCTGGCCGACCCGCGGCGCGTCGCACAGCTGCTGGTCGGCGGGTTCCGCCGGATCCGGATGCTCGGCGTCTCCCCCCGGCCGGTCTGGGTCAACGGCCGGCCGGGGGCCGTGATGTACGACGCCGAAGGGCGCGTGGCCAGCGTGCTCGAACTCGACATCGCTGACGGCCTGATCCGGGCGATCCGCTCCGTGTCCAATCCCGACAAGCTCGGCCACATCGGACCGGTGTCCGATGTGGCACGGCTGACGGCGAGGTGACCTGCCCTCACCTCGCCGTCAGTGGCTCCACAGGGGCCCGCACCGCTGGAGCCCGCAGTGGCGACGTGTCGCTGTCTTCACGTTCGCGCGCCTCCGTTCCCGGGGCGCTGGCTGGCGAGTTCCAGGCAACCCGGCCGGTTCCGTCCACCGCATCGTTCAGCCGTCCCCTCGGGGTGGGCGGTGTCGGCATCGCGGAGGACCGGAATCGGCGGCCGCGCGGGCGGCGGGCCGGTTCAGGGTCGGGTGGTGTCCTGCCGCGTCACCAGCTCCAGGAACCGCGTGCCCGCCTCGGTGACGTCGGCCGGGGTCCACTCCAGCGCGGGGGCTCCGATGGTGACCTCGGCCATCGCCAGCCCGGGAGCGGCGTCCCGCCACCGCGCGACGAACCAGGTGCCCTCCTGCTCGGCCAGCGCGAGGTGGGCGGCGTTCAGGGCCTGCGCGGAGTGCGGGAGCCAGAGCTGGAACTCGTTGGTCTGCGGCCGCGCGGGATTGATCCGGGCGCCGGGCAGCGCGCCGAGAGCGGGGGCGAGCGACCTGGCCTGCCGCACGTAGTCGGGCAGCCGGGGCAGGATGGTGTCCAGACCGTACAGCGCGGCAACGGCGGCGGGCCACTGCTGGTAGAGGGTGCCGCCGTGGCGGTGACGCCAGGCACGGGCGTACCCGGCCAGCCCGGCGTCACCGACCAGCGCGGCACCACTGAGCCCGTGCAGGTCCTTGTAGAAGGACACGTACGTGCTGTCGGCCAGACCCGCGATGGCGTCGAGTGGCTTGCCGAAGTGTTCTGTCGTGCTCCACAGCCGGGCACCGTCGACGTGCACCCGCGCGCCGGTCGCCCGCGCGGCCGCGGCCAGCTCGGCCAGCTCGTCCCAGGTCGGCAGCAGGTAACCGGCGTCCCGCAACGGGAGTTCGACCGTCAGTGTGCCGAACGGCTCGCCCAGGGAGGCGAGTTCGGCGGGTGTGGGGATGCGGTGCTCGGTGGTGGGCCACAGACCGCGCAGGCCGGTCAGCTGGTTGTAGGCCTGCCGCTCGTGGACCTCCAGGTGACTGAGCGGATGCAGGGCCACCGCATGGCGGCCGGTCAGCTCGGCGCCGTAGCGCAGCGCGACCTGCTGGGCCATCGTGCCGGTCGGGAAGAAGACCGCCTCCTCGGCGCCGAGCAGACCGGCGACCCGTTCCTCCAGCCCGCGCACCGGGCCGTCCGTGCCGTAGACGTCGGGCCGGACGTCCAAGCCGTCCAGGTCGGCGAGTTGGGCCAGTCGCTCACGCATGGTGGCCATCCGCTCGCCGGAGAGCAGGCGGTGGCTGGTACGGCTGGCGGCGAACCGTCGCTCCGCCGTGGTCCGGGAGTTGTCCATCCGGCGATTCTCGGCGGACCGCTCCGCTGTGGCCAACCGGTTTTCGGAGCGACGGTCTGGACGCCGTCGGCGGGCGCACCCAGGCGAGGGGCGGGCCTGCGCGCCGTCCGCGACGGCGGCACCGCGCCACCCGCTGCCGAGCGGGCCGTGGTCAGCGGCTGGACGGGCGGATTCCCGGCCGTGGAAGGGGGAGCAGGGCGGGGACGCGGGCGCGGTAGGCGGCGTAGGAGGCGCCGAACCGGTGGGCCATCAGGTCGTCCTCGATGCGCACGCGGCGCAGCAGCCAGGGGACGGCGGTGATCAGGAAGATGGGCCAGACGCCGAAGCCGCAGGCGAGCATGCCACCGGTGATCAGGCCGAGGAAGCCGGTGTAGATGGGATGGCGGACCAGCCGGTAGGGGCCGTCGGTGCGCAGTTCGTGGTACTCGTGCACGAGGGGGACGCTGGACCACATGGTGCCCAGGGTCCAGCGGGCCCAGAGCAGGAGGACGGTGGAGGCGAGGACGAGTACGGCGCCCAGCACGGCGAGGACCGGCTGCCAGTACACGAAGTGGTGCCAGAAGGACGCGGGGGTACGGCGGAGAAGTTCGACGAACGCGCTGGCGCCCAGGGCCAGGGCGACCCGGGGCAGCAGAATGCGGCGTGGGGCGGGCCCCCGGCCGAAGGTCCCCGAGCCGCGCTTCGCACCGAAGTAGACCGCTCCGGCGATCCAGGCGACGACGAACACGAACACACAGACCTCGGTGAGGATGACGAGCGCGGAACGCAGAGTGCCCATGGCTCAAGGCTGCTCCCCCACCGGGCAAAAAGCGCCCGCGCCGCCTCCCGATCGGACGCCCGGTACCCACGTGCCCGGCGGGCGGTGAGCCGGCACGCAAGAGGCTCAGGGCGTTGATCTCCGGGAGGGGGAATGACCTCCTGGCCACGGTGGCGGGCACCGAGTCGAGGTCTGGTGCGGGCTCACGGCGTGTCACACAGGAGCGGCGCGATACGAAGCGGCGCCCGCCGCGCTACCGTCCCGCTACCGGAATTCGACCCGGCGCTACTCCACCGATACTCCGAAAAAGAAGAATGGCTGTCCACCGGGACATTCCGGCGGACAGCCATTCTGTTATTTCCGTGGTCGGCGCGGTCTGCTCAGTCGCAGTTGAATCCGCGGGTGCCGGAGACGATGGTCGTCCCCTGCGGATTCTTCATGACGAAGGTCGCCTGGCCGCATCCGCCGCGGGCCTGGTAGACCGGGCCGGCGTATTCCCTGTAATTCCCGTGGTCAGTGGTGCACGGAACGCCGATGTAGTTGGAGCAGAGGGTGATGCCCATGTACTTGGACTCCTGCGAGTAACCGCCCTCGGCGAAGAGGATGCCGCAGGTGGGAGTGTCGGACGAGTACTGACTGCCCGGGCCGCCCTTGCTGTACAGGTACAGGGTGGCCATCGGGACGCCCTTGCTGTCCTTGAACTGCTCCGCGTAGCCGATGTTCGTGTAGCCACCGCAGAGGGTGGCCGCGTGGGCCGCCGCCGGGACGCCGATGACCGAACCGATCGCGATCACTAGCGGCGCGAGCATCTTGAGGATGCGAGTCTTCATTCTATTGTTCCCCGTCTCTGAAGCCGTGTCACCCGGTGGGTGACGGCTTGAGTTTGGCGATGTTGAAACTCGGTGTCAAGTGCGGGAAAAGTTCGAGCGAGTACCGCTATTGTTTCCTCGCCCGGCGGCCGACCGCCGCGGGCGTCGAATTGTCCCGTTCATGGGACCCAAATAGCCCTCAGAGGTATCAGTGCAACACATAGTGAGGGCGGGGCCACCGCCCCGCCGCTCCTCACACCTGCGCCGCAGGCTGTATCCGGTGCTCGCGCTGGCCGGCCTGCTCGCCTCCGTGCTGCCCGGCACGGTGGCGCAGGCCGATTCGCCGTCCACCACCGCGGCCGCCGGCGCGCCCGCCGGCGCGGTGCCCGCCGCCACCGACCGGGTGGCCGCGCCCGACAAGACGCTGGCCAAGGGCTGGCAGACCTCCGCGGACCGCGCGGTCACGGTTTCCGGCGACGGGCAGGGCCTGCACGTGCTGGCCGCCGACAGCAGCCAGGCCTACGCCTGGCGAACGGTGGCCACGCTCGAAGAGCCGGGCTTCGACACCGACCAGTGGATCGGCAACTCCTGCGTGACCGGTTCCGGTCAGCGCGCCGTGGTGGTCTACGCCCCGCGGGAGTTCACCAACGACCAGCAGCTGATGCGGCGCGGCGGCTTCGCCGCGATCGTGGACCTGACCAGTGGCCAGGTCACCAAGCTACCCGAGCAGGTCTCGCTGGCCTACTACGACCCGGGCTGTGGCACCGGCGAGAGCGCGGTACTGAGCCAGAGCGACGACCACGACACCCAGACCCGGCTGCTGACCGTCGACACCACGACCGGCAAGGTCACTCAACAGGTCACCGCGGCCGGGCAGTTCACCTCGCCGGTGCCGGTCGGCGGCAGCATCGTGGCCGCCCAGGCCGGCACGCTCACCAAGTTCGACGCCGCGGGCCACGCCAGCAGCGTGGCCGCCACCACCGGCTCCGCGTTCGACCTGCACCCGGACTCCGCCGGTGGCCTCGACTACCTGGACGCGGCGGACGGCACCACCCGGGTGCACTCGTTGACCGCCGGCAAGCAGACCACCGTCGCCTCCGGCGCGCTGGGCACCGTCCAGCTCCACGCGGGCAGTGACGGCCGGGTGTTCCTCACCGGCAAGCCGCAACTGAAGACCAAGCTGCCCACGGGGATGACGCAGCTCCCGGTCGCCCCGGACGCCACCGTCTCGACGCACGGCGCGCTCGCCGTGGACACGGCCGTCTCCACCGACGTGCTGGCCCACACCCAGAACCCGCTCGCCCCCGAGCCGCGTGGCCAGCAGCCGGCCCAGGTGAAGATCCACACCGAGGTGCCGGCCACCAAGCAGTCGGTGGACTTCAGCGTGGCCCCGAGCCCGGCCAAGGCGGGTGGCACCGACACGCCGTCACCAGCACTGGCCGCGCCCTCCGCCACCGCCCCGGCGCCGTCCGCGGCGGCAGCGCCACGGGCCGCGACGGCACCGCGAAGCGCGGCAACGGCAGCGATTCCCAGCGGCTCGCCGACCTCGACCATCGACGACGATCGGGGCTGCGCGATTCCGCGCAACGACCCGGCGGAGCAGGCGCTGCAGCCCACGCCCAACCAGGTCGAGTGGGCGGCCGACATGGCCGTCCGCGGCGACCTGACCAGCAACTGGCTGAGCCAGGGCGGCTGGCGCAGCGCCGACGGCCTGGGCACGGTCAACCCCCAGGGCATGTTCCCGCTGCCCGCGCTGGCCGGCGGTGGCCGAATCCCCGCCCAGGTCCTGCTCGGCATCATGGCGCAGGAGTCCAACCTCTGGCAGGCCTCCTCGCACGCGGAGCCCGGCGAGACCGGTAACCCGCTGGTCGGCAACTTCTACGGCAGCCTGCCGTACGACCCGAACTACCCCGATCTGGTGTGGCAGATCGACTGGAACACGGTCGACTGCGGTTACGGCATCGGCCAGCAGACCGACGGCATGCACTCCAGCAACTGGCTGCGCACCGGCGACAAGGTGTGGCCGGCCGCCCAGCAGAAGGCCGTCGCACTGGACTACGCCTCCAACATCGCGGTCGCGGCGCAGACGCTGGCCGACAAGTGGAACGAGCTGCACTCGCCCTCGCTGCCGGCACCGATCACGATCAACAACGACGACCCGTCCAAGATCGAGAACTGGTTCGCCGCGGCCTGGGACTACAACGAGGGCTTCAACTCCTACAGCGCCACCGGCCCTTGGGGGCTGGGCTGGGGCAACAACCCGGCCAACCCGATCTACGACCAGAACCGGCTGCCGTTCCTCGACAACAACCACTACGCGGACGCCGCCAGCCCGCAGAAGTGGCCGTACGAGGAGAAGGTGCTCGGCTGGGCCGCCTGGCCGATCAACACCGGGCTCTCGTTCGACGACACCGGCAAGCCCAACAACGGCAACACAGCGGGCTACTCGGCCGCGTGGTGGATCAACTCGGCGGACCGGGAGACCGTGAAGCCCCCGCTGTCGGCGTTCTGCAACAGCACCAACGGGTGCGACTCGACCAATCCGCCGAAGTGCACCGTGCTGAGCTGCTTCCAGGGCCTGTGGTACACCAAGGCGGTCACCTGGAAGGACTGCAGCACCGACTGCGGCAACGAGTACCTCACGTACAAGACCCTGCGGGTCGAACCGGGCAACGGCAGCATCGACCCGCCGGACTGCGGCAGCTCGGGTCTGCCCAGCGGCTCCCTGATCATCGACTCGGTGAGCGGCGCCGTACCGCCGATGGCAGGGCCCTGCACGAAGTGGTGGACCGACTCCGGCACGCTCGGCTTCAGCTTCCTGGCCGACTCGTCCAACCACTACGAGGCCAAGGAGGACCTGCACCAGATCGGCGGCGGCTTCGGCGCGCACTTCTGGTTCGCGCACACGCGCAACGATGACCACAACGGCGCCTGGATGCAGGTGAGCGGCGCCTACAAGCTCAACAGGAGCATCAACGCCTGGACCAGGGTGATGGTGCACGTGCCCGACACCGGTGCCACCACCGGCCAGGCGACCTACACCGTCCACCTGGGCAACGGCACGGTGGAGTCCCGCGTGGTCGACCAGCACTGGAACATGAACCGCTGGGTCGACCTCGGGGTGTTCGACTTCGTCCCGGGCTCGGACTTCCAGGGGGCGGTGCTCACCAACACCGCCGAGAACGGCACCGCCGACGACGACATCGCCTGGGACGCCATGGCGTTCAAGCCACTGCCCGCGAAGCCCAAGGACTTCGTGGTCGCGATGGGCGACTCGTACTCCTCGGGCGAGGGGACCGGCACCTACTACACCAACACCGACGTCGACGGCGGCAAGACCTCGGCCGACCTCTGCCACCGCTCGCCGTACTCCTGGTCCCGCCAGTCCACGTTGGCCGACTCCAGCCAGACCATCGGCGCCCGCGCGGACGACCCGAACAACACGGACATGGACTACCAGTTCATCGCCTGTTCGGGAGCCCGCACCCAGAACCTGCTCTCCGTCTACTCTCCCAAGAACGCCTTCGGGCTCGCCGGACAGGACGAGAACGGCGAACTGCCGCAGATGGACCAGGGTTATCTGGACGACAACACCACGCTGGTCACGCTCTCGATCGGGGGCAACGACTCGCGCTTCGTCAGCGTCCTCGAGCAGTGCATCAAGAGCCTGGTCTACGACGACTGCGCCGACACGACGATGGACGGGGACACCTCCTCGCTGGCGACGGCGGAGCCCGCTCTGATCAACGGACCGGTGCGGCAGTCGATCACCGAGGTGCTGAGCGAGATCCATGTGCGGGCACCGAACGCCAAGATCCTCCTGATGGGCTACCCGCCGCTCTTCTCCGCCGTGGGAACCTGCATCCTTCCCAAGATCACCCCAGCCGTGATCGGCGCCTTCGGCATCCCGGGCGTGGGTGGTGTCCTCGGGTCGGTCGCCACGGTCGCCGAGATCCTGGCGAGTCCGCACATCTCCCCCGACGCCGCCTGGATGGACCAGACGGGGACGACGCTCGACGCCTCGATGAAGGCCGCCGCGGCGACGGCGAGTGCGGACGGGATCAACGTCACCTTCTCCGATCCGTCATCGGCCTTCGCCGGCCAGGCCGTCTGCGGGAACCCGCAGACGATCAACGACCTGGTCACGTCGGACTCGCCGGGAGAGAACGGAAAGATCCCCTCCCAACAGTCCTTCCACCCGACCGTCGCGGGGGCGGCCAACTACGCCAAGGCGGCGGACGCCACGCTTCGCACCATGAGGATGTGACGGTAGGAGAGCAGGAGACCGGCGACTGCCGGAGGCCCGCCGCCGCGGCGATCATCAGCCCTCAGGGGCCGATCGCCGCGGCGGTTCCCGTCACCCGCGTCACGCGACCAGGGCCGCCGGCCGGCTGGTGGAAGAAGCCGCCCATCTCCAACTTCCGTGCCACGTCGGGGTGATGCTCGTGACGTGCGCCGACTCGGAGTCTTGACACCTTCAGGCCACGCCGGCTCAGCGGGCCGGTGCCGGCTCGCCCCGCGTTCCCAACGCGCTGCGGTCCAGTAGCAGCAGGGCGAGGTCGTCGGCCTGGCGACGGATCTCCGGGATGGCGGTCGTCTCCAGCAGGTTGCCGCGCCGGAGCGACCCCAGCGTCCACAGCGGTGCCGGCGCCCGGTCGCCCGCGGGGCGCAGCTGGCCGTGGGCGGTGGTGTCGAAACCGCCGCCGACGGGGGCGGGCGTGCCGAGGCCGGCGTCGAGCAGGTCGGTGACCAGGGGGTCGTCGATCCGGGTGAGGTCGGCCTCGGAGCCGGTGCAGTTCAGCACCGCCCCCACCCGCAGCCGGCGGCCGTTGTCCAACCGGACCTCGACGACATCGCCGGGGGTGCCGGTGGGGGTCTCGGCGTCGGCCACGGTGCCCCGGCCGATGCTGACCAGACCCGCGTCCACGGCGGTGCGCAGGGCCCTGGTGCTGACTGGCGGGATCCGGTGGCGGTGGGTCTCCCAGAGCCGGAGGTCCTGGGTCAGCAGCCGAGCCTGGTCGGCGGGTGGAAGCTGTTGCCACAGAGCGCTGGTGACAGGGCGGAGGCTGTCGACCCCCACCCGCCAGTCCCCGTGGACGCGGCGGCAGTGGGCGATCTGGCGCAGCACCGCCCGGCGCAGCCCGACCACTCCCGAGTGGGCGTCGAGCTCCGGGGCGGCCGGGACGACGAGCGGGGTGGTGGCGTGCGGTTGGGGGACCAGGCCGTGCCGCGACAGCGCGTGCACGATTCGTCCGGGGCGCTGCAGGCTGAGCGCCATGTCGACCATGGTCAGGCCGGTGCCGACGAGCAGGACGTCGCGGTCCTCGGGGACCGCGGTCAGGGCACCGGGTGCCCAGGGGTCGGCCAGGAGCATCCCCGAGGCGCGCAGCGCTGGCGGTGCCCAGGCCAGACCGGGCGCGAAGTTGCCCAGGGCCAGCACCGCGGCGTCGACGTCGAGTGTCCGGCCGCCGCGGAGCCGCAGGCTCAGCGGTGCGGCGCCCGACTTCGGCCGGTGGGTGATGCCGACGACGCGGTCGGGCACCCGGACCAGGTCGGGGGTGTCACCGCGGTCGCTCGCCGCTTGAAGGCTCTCGGCGAGGTAGCGGCCGAAGAGGCTCCGGGGCACGAAGTCGTGCTCGCCGCCGCGGTCGCCGAGCCAGCGCACGAAGTGGCCGGGGTCGTCCCGGTGGGCGCTCATCCCGCCGGCCGGGACGTTCAGCAGGTGGTGCGGAGCGTCGGTACCGAACGCCAGTCCCCGGCCCGCGGGTTCGGGGTCGATGAGCCAGATCCGGGCCGGCCCCGGCCGGCCGGTGGCCATGTTGCGGAGTAGGCGCAGCACCGTCAGGGTACCGGCGGCTCCCGCGCCCACCACTGCGATGTCGTGAGAGGTACGGCTGTGGTTCACAGGGAGTGCGTCCTTGTCCAAGCGGCTGCCCGCGACCGGAAGGGGGTTCACTGCTCGCCCTCGGGCGCGCGGTAGATTCGGCGGATGCTGGTGCCCAGCCGGGCGATGTCCGCGCCGTAGACGTGGATCGAGATCGCCTTGGTCGAACAGGAGTTGCGCACCCGGTGGATGTCGCCGGGCGGCGCGAAGGCGGCGATCGCGCCGGTGGGGTTCACCACGTCCTCGGTCGGGATCAACCGGGACGTCCGTCCGTCGGTCATCAGCCGGTAGCGGCGCTCGCGCTCCTGCCCCTCGTGGACACCGGTGACGCACCAGGAGACGTGGTCGTGGATCTGGGTCTGCTGACCGGGCAGCCAGACCAGCGCGACGATCGAGAAGCTGCCGTCCGGCTCGGCGTGCAGCACGTGCTGCCGGTAGCTGTCGGGGTCGCCCTCGCGCTGCTCGGCGGTGAGCAGATCCGCGGTGTCGAGGACGGGGGCGAGTAACTCACCGACCAGATGGGCCGTCAACTCCGGTGGCAGGCCGCGCTGGATGACCTCACGGATCCCGACGACGAGGTCGTCGATCCGCGCCGTGACCCTGGCGACGACTGCGCCGGACGCAGTGGGAGACGTCATACCGCCAACATCGGGCCGACCGTGCTGTCATGTCCAACAATGAATCGTGAGCCCCTTGCCAAGCAGGGCTTATGAATCGGGTGGCGCGCCGCGAGTGGACCGGGGAGCACGGCAGCGGTCACACTCCGTCGCGATGTCGGCACGTCCCGTTGCATAAGCAGAAGTTGGGTCCCGGAGAGCCGGCCGGCATCCTCGGGACAGCGCCAAGTCACGCGCGCCCACCGAGCGGAACTCGGAACTCGCGGCGACGCGGATCAAAGGATGAACTGCTCGACCGCGTTCGCGAAACCCTCCTCCTCGTTGCTCGTCGTGACCCGCCGCGCCGCGCGCTGAACCTCGGGGCTGGCGTTGCCCATCGCGATGGACAGTCCCGAGTGCGCGAACATCAGCACGTCGTTGGGCATGTCGCCGATGGTGGCGATCTGGTCGGAGGAAATCCGGAGCTTGGCGGACCAGTACTTGACGACACCGCCCTTGTTGGCCTGCGGATGGGTCACATCGAGGTAGTAGGGCTGGGAGCGGGCGGCCGAGACACGATCGCCGAACTGCGCGCGAGCCGCGACCGCGGCCGCCTCGACGACCTGGTGGTCATCGCTGACCCCGACGATCTTGGCGACGTCCTGCTCGAGCCCGTCGAAGCCGGGCACGAGCGTGGGCGTGAACTGCACGGTCCAGCTCTCGCGGTCCACGTGCGGCCCCGTCACGTCGCGGACGTACCAGTCAGCGCCCCGGTAGATCCAGACGCTCAGGCCGAACGACTCCATCAGCGCGACGGCCGGGGGCACCACCTCCGCGGGAAGGACCCGCTGCTCGACGACGGTCATGTCCGGCTTGACGATGAGACCGCCGTTGAAGGCGGCGAGTTCGGCGGTCAGCGCGAGCGGCTCGACGAGCATGGACATGCCGCGTGGCGGCCTCCCGCTGGTCACCGCGAAGAGGATGCCAGCGCCGTGGAGCTTGTGGACCGCCTGGACGGCGCGGTCGGTCAGGACCTTGTCATCCGTGACCAGGGTGCCGTCGACGTCGGCAAGGAGCAGGCGGATCGCAGGGGGTGGCATGGCGCCTCCATGAGCTCTGGTCGCGGCCGGCCCGGGCGGGGAGCGGCAACGACAGCGGGCGCGTGCTGCTCCATTATCCCCCGGGGTTCCCTTCGCCGGCCCCGGATCACAGCCGAGCCCTGTGCTGCGGACCCGTCAGGCATCACCCACGGTATTGAGAACGACTGCAAACATATAATGGTTCCAAGCCTTTCCTGGGCCGGACATGGTTGGGGACATCGCGGAGACGATCGACCACGCGGAAACGGGCGGGCGGCGCGAACGCGAGAAGGCCGCCACGGCTACTCCCCAACCGATCACCGACCCCGAGCAGACCACACGCCTCGACGTACGCGGACGCGACCGACTCGGCGACTTCCTCCGCCCACTCCCGGCGGTACGCCACAAGCGACAGGCTCCCGGCGCTCGCTGCCGTGGGGGGGGGGGGGGGGGGGCCCCCACCCCCCCCACCCCCCCCCCCTCCGGCCCCCCTCCCCCCCCCCCCCTCTGGCGTGACGCCACAAGCAACGGCCCCCCGCTACTCTCTGCCGTCGATGCGGCGGGAGCCCGACTCCCGCCGCATCGACGTCACCCGCTTCGGACCCTCGTCCTCCGCAGTCCGCCCCTGGCGACCCGTCAGCCCTGGTGCTTGAACGACTCCAGGTATCCCAGGGTCGGCGAGCCGACACCGGAGACGTCGTTGTAGCCGGGCGTGGCCTTGAGCGTGTAGTCCGTTCCGAGGGTGAAGAGCCGGCCCTGCCGCACGCCGTTCTTGACGCCGTCGTCGTAGGCCACGGCCTTCGTCCGGCCGCCCGGGTCGTCGGTGACCGTGTGGAAGGCCCGCTTGCCCAACGACTGGTACTTGGCGTAGATCTCCGGGTTCGCGAAGCCGATCGGGAAGCCCAGTGCCTGTTCGGCGTCGGTCTGTTCCCCGGCGAACAGCGGGCAGGCGATGCTGGTGCCGCCGTAGCCCTGCTCGGCGAAGCCGGTGGTGCCGTCGGGCAGTTTCTGCGTGAAGCCGACCATCGTCGTCAACAGCAGGTCGCCCTCCATGGCCACGTCCGGCACCTCGCGCATCGGCTGGCTCGCCGGTTGTCCGGTCAGCAGCGTGTCGGCGAGCGAGTCCGGCACGACGCCCTTCTGGTACCACGGCTGGGCGAAGTGGTCACTGGTGCCGCCGCCGCTGCCGAAGCTGAACGTGCCGGGCAGGCTCGACCAGGCGGCACCGTTCTGCAGCGTCGCCTCGGAGTCGCCCATGCCGGTCTCGAACTCGTAGTTCCGGCCCTTGCCGATCGCGATGGCCGTCGCACCGACCGCCGTCACCCACGGGATCGAGGGTTGGAAGGTGGTCTGCGGTTCGGAGGAGTAGGTGTCGCAGTTGACGCCGCTGCCCACGATCGCCGGGGCGTCGTCGGCGCAGTCGCCGGAGGCGAAGTAGAAGCCGATGCCCTCGGCCGCGCCCTCCTCGAACACCTGGACGTAGGCGTTGATGAGTGCCGGGGAGGTGTTGCCGTTGGTGTCGTAGAGGTCCTCGGTGTACGAGTCGGAGACGATGTCCGCGAGGTGGTTGTCGACGATGTCGGACTCGGCGGCGATGAAGTCGACGTCGTTGCAGGAGTTCGCGCCCACGTAGTCGATCTTCGCCTGGGGCGCCATGGTGTGTACCTCCTCGACGTCGAGCGACTCCTCGGGCGTCCAATCACCGCAGGCGGACTGGTCGTAGAAGTCGGCCGGGGTGCTCAGGTCGGTGAACTGTCCCGGCTTGAACTGCGGAAAGTCGTTGTACCTGTCGAACGTGTCCACATCGGACTCGATGGTCGGCGAGCCGAAGGCGTCCACGATGGCAACCGTGGCGCCCGCGCCGCTCAGACCGCTCTGCGGGACCTGGTACGCGCCGCGTAGCTGGTTGGGCAGGTAGCCGCACATGGGGCTGGGCTGGTGGGCGCCGTAGGCCTTGGGCAGGTCCTTCGGCGCGCTCTGGTCGTAGTAGGTCGTGCACGGCGTCACGCCGATGTACGGTGCGCCGTTCGGGCCCGTGACGAGCTTGGCGCCGGCGCTCGGGGCGACGGCCGGGGCCGAGGCCGGCTTGTTGACGTGTGGCGCGTCGTCGAGTCCTTCGACACCGAGCACCGCGTCGGCCACGGAGTCCGGGACGGTCGCCGGGTGCTGCGGCGCGTAGTAGGTGTGGCCGTCGACGCCGTAGTCGTGCAGCGGAGTACCGAACGCCGCCGTCATCTGCGCGGCCGTACCGGTGGCGGCGACGTACTGCTCCGTGGACGAGGTGATCTTCAACCCGGAGGCGGTGAGCCAGGCGCGCACTGCGGCGGACTGCGCGGCGGACGGGCCGAAGCGGGCGCTCTGCTGAGCCGGTGTCAGGTAGTGGTGGTACTCCGGCCCGTTCGGGGACGAGACCGCCTGAGCGTAGGCGGCCAGGCCGCTCGGGTCCTGGCCGCTCAGCAGGACCTCGATGGAGATCCCGCTGCTCGCCGGGACAGCACCCTGGTCGGCCCGCGCTGTCGCCCAGGACGGCTGGCTGCCGGCCAGGACGGCGGGCCCAGGGTGTGCCGATGCGGCCGCGACGTGCGCCGCCGCGCCGCTCAGGGCGAGCGCCAACGCGGCGGACACGGCCGTGCGGCGACTGCGCGCCATTCGGTGGGGCATGCTGCTCCTTCGCGCTGAAGTGGGGGTGCCTTCCGTGCAGAACAGGGCCTTGCGCTGAGAGGGGCGGTGCCTTAAGACATGTGAAATATCACATGTGCGGCATGCTATTGCATGAGTCGCAAGGAGTCCAGGGTGCCGTCCAGCGCCAGACGGGCCGGGGGCGCGCACAGCCGGTCCTGTGCGACTCCGAGGCGCGAACCAGCAGGCGGGGCGCTTCCGGGCAGGGCCCGACCCGGTCGGGGCCATCTCCGCCGAGCTCCGTGCTCGTGACACGGGACGCCGGCGCTGAACACGTGTCAGATCGCTGCGCCGATCGGGTGTTCGACGGCGACCTGTGCTTCGATCCGGCCGCGGCGGGAGGTCAGCCGTTCGTGGCGTGCCCGCAGGTAGGTGCCCCTGGCCCGGGACGTCCCGAACGCGGCCATCCCAGTGCCGCCTTCAGGTAGCCGAGCCGGGCCCGGGCACCCCATCGGCCGGTCGCGGTCACGCGGGTGCGGGAAAGCCATGGGCGGCGGCATCATGGCCAGCACAAGGACCCGAGGAGGGTGCCGGGCCATGAACACCCCACTGACCACCGATCGACTCATCATCCGGGACTGGACCGCCGAGGACGCCGAGGACGCGCTGACGATCTACGGCACCCGCGACGTCGCCCGCTGGCTCACCCCGGTGATGGAGCAGGTCGGGGACCTGGCCGCGATGTGCTCGGTACTGCAGGCCTGGGCCGAGGCGCAACCGAACCTGCCGCCCCCGCGCGGCCGCTGGGCCGTCCAGCGCAAGGCGGACGGCACGGTCGTGGGCGGCCTCGGCATCCGGCTGCTACCCCCGTACGAGGACGACCTGGAGATGAGCTGGCAGCTGGCCCCGGACGCGTGGGGCCAGGGCTACGGCACCGAGGCCGCCCGCGCACTGGCCGCCTGGGCCTTCACCCAGGACACCGACGAGCTCTTCGCGGTTGCCCGGCCCGGCAACACCCGGGCCATCGCGATGGCCCGGCGGCTGGGCATGCAGTGGGTCGGCGAGACCAACAAGTACTACGGGCTGAGCCTGCAGGTCTACCGACTGCGCCCGGGCGACCTCGCCGGCGGACCGACCTAGCCGGACTCTTCGGGCAATCGCCTCGAACGCCTGCCGAACTCGACCACTCGTACCGGCAACTGCCGTACGTGGAAGCGGACTTCGCCTGATCATGCGTCCCGGCCGAGGAGCACCCACGATCGGTACGCGGCCGTGGGTCTGCCGCGCGATGGCGTGCGACGGGATGCGTTCGCCGGACCGTCACGTTTCCGGGACGAGTTCCACCCCGCCTTCACCCGGCGGGCGGATGCTCCGTGGAGCGCGTGCCCGCGGCTCGGGCAGCGCGGTGACCGCGTCGACGAGCGGCGGCCGGTTCCGCGGGTGGGGGCAGCGCGAGACCGGTCCGGTTGCCGTGCTCCACGCCCTGCCGCAGGGCATCGCCACGGCGCCGGCGTTCCACCCAGTGCGCCGTTCTCGTCCTCGGGTGCGCGTTCCCCGAGAATCGCGGATAGTGGAGGTGTGGGAGTGGTCCGCCTCTGGTGCACCAAGTGCACAGGGCAAAAGGATGGTCCGTTTCCACACAAACGGCATATTCGTGTTGCTGGTTCGAGCCTCGCTGGTCCTGTGGATCGGCAGGCGGATCCGGCGGCATGGCGATGCGAAGAAAGGACACCATGATGAGCGCTTATCGTGGAAACTTCGGCCGTGGTGGCCGTGGCGGCGGCTACGGCGGCCGTGGCGGCGGCTATGGAGGCGGCTACGGAGGCTACGGAGGCTACGGCTTCGGTCGTGGTTTCGGCCGTGGCTACGGCAGAGGATTCGGGCGCGGCGGCGGTTGGGGCTGGTGGTAGTAGCAGTACCAGCTGTACCTGTCTAGCCTGAATTGGGATGCTCCCAAATCTCCGGGGACCGGCGGTACGCCGCCGGCCCCTTCGCCTTGATCGGGGGATCTCCGTGGAGGAAGCGCCGCCTTCGGGTCCTTCGATGGACGGGGCCAGCACCGAGGGACCGGTCACCGCGTCACCCACCGTCCCGTTGCGTGAGGCGTTTCGACGCTTCTGGCCGTGGGTACGCCCGGACGCGCGATGGCTGCCGGTCAGTGCGGGCCTGCTCGTCGCGGGCGCGTTCGGCGAGGTGGCGTCGGTCTGGCTGTTCAAGGACCTGATCGACGACGTCCTCGTCCCGCGGCACCTCGCCGCCTTCTGGCCGCTCGCCGCGGCCATGGTCGGCGTCACCGCCGTGGCGGCACTGTTCACCTTCACCGGCGGCTACACCGCCACCAGGATCGCCGAGCGGTACATCCTGCGGCTGCGCACGGCCACCGTCGCCCACTTGCACACCCTGCCCCCCGACACCCTGGAGAGCCGCTGGCGCGGGGACCTGGTGGCCCGGCTCACCTCGGACATCTCCACCATCGAGCAGCTGGTCGCCTCCGGTCTGATCGAGGGGGGCGCGGCGCTGCTCAGTCTGGTGCTGTTCTCCGCGGCGGCGGTGTACCTGAGCTGGCCGCTGACCCTCGCGGCCCTGGTCGTGGCTCCCCTGTTCTGGTTCTCCACACGCTTCTTCGGGCGTCGGATCCTGCGGCGGGAACGGCAGGTCCAACGGCGGGCCGGCGGTGTCACGGCCCTGCTGGAGGAGACCCTGCGCAACGCCGTCATCACCCGCACCTGCGGCCAGGAGGTCCGCGAGGTCGAGCGCGTGCGCCGGGAGGGCGAGGCCCTGCTCGACTCCGAACTCGCCGCCGCGCGCGTGGCCGGCCTCTACCCCCCGTGGCTCAACCTCCTCCAGATGATCGCCGGACTGACCGTCGTGGGCGTCGGCGCGGTCGAACTGGACCGCGGAATGCTGAGTCTGGGCGGCCTGCTCGCCTTCGCCGCCTTCATGGCACAGCTGTTCGAGCCGGCCCAGCAGCTCTCCGGGCTCGCCCCGGTCGCCGGCGCTGCCGGCGCCTCGGCCGAACGCGTTCTGGAACTCCTGGACATGCGCAGCCCAGTCCGCGAGAGCCCCACCGCGCACGACGCCGGCACCGTCCAGGGACGGGTGTCCTTCGACGGCGTCCGCGCCAGCTATCCGGGCAGTCCCGACCGACCGGTACTGACGGACGTCACCTTCGACATCCGCCCCGGCGAGGTCCTGGCCGTCATGGGACCGAGCGGCTCGGGAAAGTCCACCCTCGCCAAGCTCCTGATCCGCTTCCTCGACCCGGACATCGGCACCGTGCGCCTCGACGGCCACGACCTCAGGGACCTGACCCTCACCTCACTGCGCCAGGCCGTCACCCTGCTGCCCCAGCAGGCGCCCCTCTTCCACGCCACGATCCGCGACAACATCGCCTACGGCAGGCCGGAGGCCTCCCAGGCCGAGATCGAGCGCGCCACCCGCAACGCCGGCGCCCACGACTTCGTCATGGCACTGCCGGACGGCTACCACACCAGGATCGGCACCGACGGCTTCCAACTCTCCGGCGGACAGAGCCAGCGCATCGCCATCGCCCGCGCCTTCCTGCGCGGCACAGCCGTCCTGGTCCTCGACGAACCCACCGCCGGCCTCGATCCCCAGGCCGCCGAACACGTGATCATCCCACTGCGCCACCTCATGGCGGGACGCACCACCGTGCTGATCACCCATGACGAGGCCTTCGCCCGCATCGCCGACCACGTCCTCACCCTGAAACCGGCGAACACCGCACCGGGCCTGGACGGGGACACCGTCCCGCCCGGGACATCCGGCGCGGACAGGACGTGATACCGCGCGCCATCACCGGGCGAGCCGCCACCACCGAGGGTGTCCGAAGGACCGCGTGGGTCCGAGCGCGCCTACGTGGGGAGGGGCTGTTCGGCCCAGATGGTCTTGCCGGTGCCGGTATGGCGTGACCCCCAGCGTTCGGTGAGCTGGGCGACCAGCATCAGGCCGCGTCCGCCCTCGTCGAAGATGCGGGCGCGGCGCAGGTGCGGCGCGGTGCTGCTGGCGTCGGAGACCTCGCAGATCAGGCTCCGTTCCTTGATCAGCCGCAGCTGGATGGGCTGGGCCGCGTAGCGGATCGCGTTGGTCACCAGCTCGCTGACCACGAGTTCGGTGACGAAGACCAGCTCGTCCAGGCCCCAGGCACGGAGTTGGGCGGCCGCCTGGGCGCGGGCCTCGGCGACGACGGCCGGATCGGGGCGGATGTCCCAGGCCGCCACATGACTGCCGCCCAGGGCGCGGGTGCGGGCGATGAGCAGCGCGACGTCGTCGGCGAGTTGATCACCGAGCAGCGCCTTCAGGACGTTGTCGCAGGTGGTTTCCAGTGAGGGGGCTGAGTCCGCGAGGGCCGTGCGCAGGGCGTGCCGGGCGGCGTCGACGTCGCGATGGCGGGCATCGACCAGGCCGTTGGTGTACAGCGCCAGGAGGCTTCCTTCGGGGAGTTCGCGTTCCATGGACTCGAAGGGCATGCTGCCCAGGCCGAGGGGCGGGCCGGTGGGCAGGTCCAGGACTTCCACCTCGCCGTCCGGGGTGGCCAGGGCGGGAGGGGGGTGGCCGGCGCTGGCGACCGAGCAGGTGCGGGAGATGGGGTCGTAGACCGCGTACAGGCAGGTGGCTCCGAGTTCTCCGAAGGGTGCCTCGGCTTCCGGTTCGGGTTCGGTGCTGAGCCGGGCGACCAGGTCGTCCAGGTGCGCGAGCAGTTCGTCCGGGGCCAGGTCGACGTCGGCGAGGGTGCGGACGGCGGTGCGCAGGCGTCCCATGGCGGCGGAGGCGTGGATGCCGTGGCCGACCACGTCGCCGACGACGAGGGCGACGCGGGCGCCGGAGAGCGGGATCACGTCGAACCAGTCGCCGCCGATGCCGACCTTCGTGTCGGCGGGCAGGTAGCGACCGGCGACGTCGAGGGCGGCCTGTTCGAGGAGCCGGTGCGGCAGCAGGCTGTGCTGGAGGGCCAGGGCCGTGGTGCGTTCGCGGGTGTAGCGACGGGCGTTGTCGATGCAGACCGCGGCGCGGGCCGCCAGTTCCTCGGCGGCCCGCAGGTCGTCCTGCCCGTACGGTGCCGCGAAGGGGGCGAGCCGGGTGAAGAGGACGACGCCGAGATTGGTGCCGCGGGCGTGCAGCGGCACCGCCATCAGTGAGTGCGGCTGGTGCTGGTTCACCCAGGCGGCGCGCTTCGAGTCGTGGGCCAGCCAGCGCACGACCTCCAGTCCGCTGACCCGGTCGACGATGCCGCAGCCGGTGGCCAGGCAGCGGGCGACCGGCGAGAACTGCGCGTAGCGGCTCGTCTCACCGACCGCGACGATCTCCTCCGCGTCGGATCGGACGGCCGCGCGGCGCAGTTCCAGCGGACGGTCGAGCGGGATCGGTGGGGGCTCCTCACCGCGCAGTGTGGCGTCGAGCAGATCGACCGAGACGAAGTTCGCGACGGTGGGCACGGCCACGTCGGCCAGCTCCTGGGCGGTGCGGAGCACGTCCAGGGTGCTGCCGATCCGCTTGCTGGCCTCGTTGAGCAGCGCGAGGTGCTCGCGGGCCGTGTACTGCTCGGAGAAGTCGAGCGCGGCCAGTTGCACGCCGGTCACCGACCCGAGCGAGTCGGTCAGCGGGGTGAGGTGGACGATCCAGGCGTGCGCCCGCGGTTCTCCCGGAACCTTGACGTAGTTCACGAGGTACTCGGGCTCGCCGGTCGCCAGCACCCTGTCGACGCACCGCTCGGGCTCCTGGAAGGCCGGGTCGGCCATGTGGTCGGTGATCCGCAGCCCGCGCAGCTCCTGCTCGGAGGCGGCCATCTGCCTGGCCATGGCCTCGTTGACCCGCAGGAACCGACCCCCGGTGTCGAAGATCGCCAGGGCGAACGGTGACTTGTCGAACGACCGGTGGATCAGCAGGTCCGTCCCACGGTCCGCGGGCTCGCGCTCCGCCCGGACCTCCAACAGCCAGTGGCCCGGCCCGTCACCCCAGGCCAGCGGCTGAGCCCGCAACGAGCACGTCACCGCACTGCCGTCCCGATGGCGGAGCCCCACCCGTCCGGCCCAGCCCTCCCGTCGGCCGAACCGCTCCCCAGCGGCCGACGGGAGCGGCGAGGAGAGCAACTCCGCCGCGGGCCGGCCGACGACCTCGGCGGCGGAGTACCCGAGCAACTGCTCCGCCCCGGCGCCCCAGCCGGCCACCAGCCCGTCCGCGGTCGCCACGGCCGAAGCCACCGCGGCCGGGAAGGAGGCACCTCCGGGGCTGCTCGACGGCTCGCCCATGGTTCCACCTCGCCTTCGGGTACCCACTGGTTCAAGGATCTCTCGGGTGCACGGCCAGTTCGCGTCAGGCCCTGGGGGGACGTTCGCGGGCCCCGGGCCGCGTGGGTCACGGCCGGGGGTGCTCGGGGGCGGCTGTGAGGGGCTGGGCGCGGGCGATGAGGAGGGCGACGTCGTCGGGGTCGGCGGGGCGGCGGAGTTCGTGGAGGAGCCGGTCGCAGGTCTGTTCCAGGGAGGGGTCGGGTGTGTCGAGCAGGTGGAGGAGGGTTTCCAGCCGTTCGTCGATGGCGTGGTGGCGGGTTTCGACCAGGCCGTCGGTGTAGAGGACCAGCTGGTCGCCGGAGTCCAGGCTGAAGGTGGTGGTCTCGAAGGGGACCTGGCCGACTCCGAGCGGGGTGCCGGTGGGCAGGTCGAGGAGTTCGGGATGCCTGCCTCGGCGCACGAGGACGGGGGGCAGGTGGCCGGCGGTGGCGATGCGGCACTCGGCGTGATGTGGGTCGTAGACGGCGTAGACGCAGGTGGCGATGTAGTGCTCCAGCCCTGAAGTGATCTTGTCGAGGTGCTGGAGCACCTGGGAGGGGTCGAGGTCGAGGTCGGCGAAGGCACTGGTGGCGGCGCGCAGGCGGCCCATGGTGGCGGCGGCGTCGATGCCGCTGCCCATCACGTCGCCCACGACGAGCGCGGTCCTGTCACCGTCGAGCGGGAGGACGTCGTACCAGTCGCCACCGACCTCGTAGCTGGCCTGTGCGGGCCGGTACCGGGAGGCGACCTCCAGACCGGGCAGGCGCGGTGGGTGGTCCGGGAGCAGGCTGCGCTGCAGGGTCTCGACGGCGTTGCGCACGCTCTGGTGGGAGCGGGCGTTGTCGATGCACACGGCGGCGCGGGCGGCCAGCTCGGTGGCGAGGGCGAGATCGTCCTCGTCGAAGGGCACCGGGGTGCGGGCACGGGTGAGACCGAGGAAGCCGAGGATGCGACCGCGGGCGGTGAGCGGGACCAGCAGGTAGGAGTGCACGCCGGCGCGGGCCAGCACACGCGCGGTGTGCTCGTCGCGGGCGATGCGGACGAGGTCGGTGGCGTCCACGTGGGAGACCAGGATCGGGCGGCCGGTGCGCACGCACTGGGCGGCCAGGTGGTCGGCGTCGTAGGCCAGGATCCGGCCGGGTGGATCGGCCGCCTGGAGGGCTTCGGTGGGGTAGGCGGCTTTGACCGCGAGGGCGCGGAAGAGCGCGGGGCCCTCCGCAGGGGCCGGGGGATGCTCGTCCAGGACGGAGTCGAGGACGTCGACCGCGACCACGTCGGCGAGTTCGGGGACGGTGACCTCGGCCAGTTCCCGGGCGGTCTGATCCACTTCCAGGGTGGTGCCGATACGGGCGGTGCCATCGGCGATCACGGCCAGGCGTCGCCTGGCCCGGGCGGCCTCCATGGCCGCCTGGTGCCGGTCGGTGACGTCCACCACCAGGTCGGCCACCCCGAGGACACGTCCCTGGGGATCTTCCAGCCGGTAGAACGAGAGTGACCAGGCGTGCTCGTTGCCCGGATCGGTGGGGCTGCGGCCGACGACGGTGTACTGGTCGACCATGGGGACACCGGACCGGAGGACCCTCCACATGGCCGCCTCGGGCTCCTCGAACTTCGCGGCGGTCATGACCTCGCGGTAGTGCCGGCCGAGATGGTCCCTCGCGGGGACGCCGTGCATCCGCTCCAGGGCCGGGTTGACGGACACGTATCGCAGCTCGGTGTCGAGGATCGCCAGCCCGATGGGGGACTGGGAGATCAGCCGGGTGGACAACGCGAGGTCCCGCTCGACCTCGCGCAGCGTCGGGGAGTCGGTGGCGAGCCCGAGGGCGTAGACGTCGCCGTGGTCGTCCAGCAACCGCATGTTGCGCAGTTCCACCTGCCGCGTGGTGCCGTCCTTGTGCCGGATGGGGAACGCGCCGCTCCAGCTCCGGCCGGTCTCGATGACCTCGGCGAACGCCTTGAGCACCAGGCCCCAGTCCTGTTCGTGCACGAGCAGTGGCGCCGCGTACTGGCCGAGCGCCTCCTCGGCGGTGTAGCCGTACAGATCCTCGGCCTGCGGGCTCCACAGGACGATCCGCCCACCGGCATCCAGCAACACCGCGGCGACACCCAGGAGGTCCATCAACCCGCTCGGCTGCGCTGGTCTTCCCTCCGGCCGACCGGCGTCAGCCGGACGCCCTCCGGCTGCGCCCACCGCAGGCACTCCTTCCACCTGTCGGACCACGCTGGCTACCCCGCTCGCCCCGGATCCGTGGCCTGTCCACCTGTCTGTAGCCTGCCCCTCGTCGAGTGAGTGCTCCGGCTTCCATAGTCCCCCTGGATCAGCCGACCGCACTGCGCGCGCCGAGTGTTCGGACAGGTCCGTGGCCGGCGGCCCAGAAGGCGAGGCGCGCGGGCGGGAAACGGAACCGCGGCTGGCCAGAGCTCCACCATCGAACTCGAGTTCCCATTTCGGAGCACCCCGCTTCCGGTCCGGCGATCAACCGCCCAGGTCACAGCAGCGCACGCCAGCGGTGTCGAACGTTCGGCTCCCCGCTGCCGCCCCCGGTCGGACCCCGTACTCGGGTCTCGGCGACGGTGGCGCTGAAGAGGATCCACTCCACTCTCCCGGCGGTCGGCGGCGCGCGCAGCCCGGGCGGCGGGCCGGTGACACCCGGGGGCTGTCGGTGACAGGCAGTCCGGGTTCGCCGGTGGCTGCGCTGTCCCTCTCATCGGTGGAACGGGCGTGGCCGGGCCGGGCCGGTGAGGGCTGCCGGGCCGAGCGTTCCGGTGCCGTAGCGGGCGGCGGCCTTGTCGAGGACCGGTTCCAAGCGGCGGCGGTCCTCGATGCCCCGGTCGAGGGTGAGCTGCACGTAGCTGCGGGCGGCGGGGGTGAGTTGGGCGACGCGGGCGGTCACCGCGCGGACGCGCGCGCGTTGCAGACCCAGGGCGGTGTGGATGCCGTAGAGGGCGTCCCGCAGGACAGGGGTGTGGCCGGTCGGCTCGGCCAAGGTCCGCGCGCGACTGGTGTGGGAGCGGTCGGCGTAGCTGACCTGCAGCTCGACCTGGCACGCGACCTGGTGGGAGGCGCGCAGCCGCGTACCGAGATCGGTGGCGAGGGCGAGCAGGGTGCGGCGCACGTCGTCGGGGTCGAGGACGTCGTGGTCGAAGCGGTGGCCGGCGGCGATGCTGGCGGGCGGTCCGGTGGGGGTGATGCGGCGGGGGTCGGTGCCGTGGGCACGGTCGTGCAGGAGGCGGCCGGTTGAGGCGCCGGCGATCCGCTGGAGGGTGGCCGGCGGGAGGTCGGCGAGGTCGCCGATGGTGGTGATGCCGTAACGGGCCAGGGTGCGGGCGAGGACGGGGCCGACGCCGGGCAGCGCCTGGACGGGCCGGCCGCGGAGGAAGGCGGTGTCGGTGTCGGGATCGTCGCCGAGGATCAGTGTCTCGCCGGGTCGGCAGGTCTGGGCGGTGAGGGTGGCGAGCAGACGGGTGTCGCCCCCACCGATCGCGGTGTGCAGGCCGTAGCGGGCCAGCAGGCGGGTCTGCAACAGGTCGGCGAGTTCGGCCGGGGTGCGGCGGAAGTAGCGCTGGGCTCCCGTGACGTCCATGAGCACCGAGTCGGGCGGAA
This sequence comes from Kitasatospora sp. NPDC024654, assembly GCF_055559155.1. Lineage (NCBI taxonomy): Bacteria > Bacillati > Actinomycetota > Actinomycetes > Kitasatosporales > Streptomycetaceae > Kitasatospora > Kitasatospora sp. NPDC024654. The sequence goes on along the minus strand of NZ_JBVHLF010000011.1, from coordinate 14,626 downwards.
GGGCCTGGACCATGGGCGAGACATCTTCGAGCACGGTGAACAGCTCGCGGTAGGTCTCGAAGCTGGGCCTCGCGAAGCGCAGGTGCAGGATCGCGGTCACCCGGCGCTCCCCGGGCTCGCGTGCCAGAGCCGGCCGGCCCCCGAGCCGGTGGGTGCGCCGGCTGGTTCCTCGGAGCGACGGGCCGGGGTCGGGCCGGCGGCGAGCAGGCGGCGGACGGCCGCGGTGCCGCCGGTGCGGTGCGCGTCGGCGACGTCGACGAGGTTCCAGGCGTGGGAGCCGACGAGGGTGACGGACTTGCCGCGTCGGGAGACGGTGCCGCGGGCGAGCAGCAGGAAGTGGTGGAAGAGCGGGTAGGCGGCCTGTTCGTGGCTGGTGTCGAAGTAGGCGAGGTCGATCTGGCCGCCGCGGCTGCCGTCGTCCAGGGAGACGAAGATCGTGCGTCGGCCGCTCTTCATCGGCGGGGTCTGGATCGCCACCTTGGCGCCGGCGACCAGCACGGTGTCCCCGGTGCGCTGCTTGTGCAGCAGGTGGGAGGGGGTGACGCCGAGTTCGGCGAGCAGCGGGTGGTAGGGCTCCATGAGGTGGCGGCTGGCGTCCATGCCGATCACCTCCAGCTCGGCCTGCATCGTCTCTCGTTCGGTCATCTCGGGAAGCCCGGTGCCGCCGGGCAGCGCGGTGGGAGGCACGAGGGGCGGTTGGGTGGAGTCGGCGTGGGCGCGGTGCTGGCGGTGGAGTTCGTCGATCCGCAGGAGCAGTTCGCGCCGGTTGGCTCCGTCGGCGATGGGGTCGAGGGCGCCGATGCGGGCGAGGCGTTCGGCGATGGGGTGGGAGGGGTGGGCACGGGTCCAGAAGTCGGCGAGGTCGGCGTAGGGGCGGCGGGTGGCGATGCGTCGGGCCTGTTCGGTGGTGATGCCGTGGACGTCGGCCAGGGAGATCCGCAGTCCGAAGCGGCCGTCGGGGAGGAGTTCGGTGCGGTAGTGGTCGGCGGAGTGCTGGACGTCGAGGCGGAGGATCGGCACGCCGCGGCGGCGGGCGTCGGCGAGGACGAGCCGCTTGGGGTACATGCCGGGGTCGTGCTCCAGGAGGCCGGCGTAGAAGGCGGCCGGGTGGTGGGCCTTCAGCCAGGCGGACTGCAGGGTGGGCAGGGCGAAGGCGACTGCGTGGCTCTTCGCGAAGCCGTAGGCGCCCATGTCCTTGAGCATCCGCCAGACCTCGTCGACCACCGCGGGTGAGTAGCCGGATGCGGCCGCGCGCCGGCGGTACCAGGCCTCCAGCGCCGGGAGCCGCTCCGGCTTCGCGAGGGCGCGGCGGGCCTCCTCCCCCATCGCGAGGTCGGAGCGGGTCATCGTCGCGAACAGGCCGATCACCTGCTCGTTGAAGATGACCACGCCGTAGGTGGGGCGCAGCCAGCCCTCCACGTCCGGGTGCGGGTAGCGGACCGGCTTCTCGCCGTGCCGACCCAGCAGGAACGGTTTGATCATGTCGGCCTGTACCGGCCCGGGGCGGAACAGGGAGATCTCGGCGATGAGGTCCTCGAACGTGGTCGGCTGCAGGCGCCCCAGCAGTTCCTTCTGCCCGGGACTTTCCAGTTGGAAGACGCCGATCGACTCGCCTTCGCGCAGCAGTTCGTACGCCTGCGGGTCGGTGAGCGGGACCTGCTCGCGGTCGTCGAGGTCGATGCGGTGACCGGTGGTGCGCTCGATCTCCCCGACCGCGTAGGCCATCGAGGACTGCATGCGAACGCCGAGCACGTCGAGCTTGAGCAGGCCGAGGTCCTCGACGTCCTCCTTGTCGAACTGGGTCGCGGGGAAGCCCTCGCCTGCGGTCGGCACCACCGGGGTGCGCCGCAGGAGGGTGGCGTCGGAGAGGATCACGCCGCACGGGTGCATGGCGGTGCCGCGCGGGAGCGCGTCCAGGCCCTCCACCAGGTCCCACAGCGGCCCGTACCGGTGGGCCGCCCGGGCCACCTGTCGCAGCTCCGGCAGTTCGGCCAGCGCGGTCTTCACCGAGCGGGCGGTGATGTGCGGGAAGGCCTTGGCCAGGTTGCCGACCTCGTCCGGGGGCAGGCCGAGCGCGAGTCCGGCGTCGCGGATCGCCCACCGCACCCGGTAGGTCTCCGGCATGGACAGCGTGCACACGCGCTCGGTGCCGAACCGGCCGAGGATCCGGCGGTAGACGTCCAGGCGGCGGGCGGACTCCACGTCGATGTCGATGTCCGGCAGCGAACGGCGGCGCAGGTTGAGGAACCGCTCCATGATCAGCCCGTGGTCCAGGGGGTTGGCGAAGCTGATCCCGAGCAGGTGCACCACGAGGGAGCCGGCGCCGGAGCCACGGGCCTGCACCCGGATCCCCATCTCGCGGACGTCGTCGACGACCTGGGCGACGGTCAGGAAGTAGGTGGGCCAGCCCAGGGTCTGGACGACCCGCAGCTCCTCCTCCAGCCGGGCCCGCATCGTCGGGCTGCGGTCGTAGCCGTGGCGGGCCATCGCCGCCTCGCACCGCTCGCGCAACACCCGGGCGCTGGTGCCGGGGGCGGCGCCGATCTGGTCCTCCTCCGGGAAGTGCACCCGCCCCAGGCCCAGGTCGGCCTCCGGATCCAGACGGCACTCGCCCGCGGTGCGCGCGGTGGTGGCCAGCAGGTGCGCCGCTCCCCCGCTCTCCCGGCCGGCCGCCCGGGCGACCTCCTCCGCGAGCTCGGCCATCTCGGGCGTGTCCTTCAGCGAGCGCTCACCGTTGTCGACGTGTCCGGGCCGGATCGGCACCAGCAGGCGGGCCGAGTCCAGGACGTCCGCGACCGGTGCCCGCCCGGAGTGGGTGTAGCGCACGGCGTTGGTGAGCACGGCGAGCAGATCCAGGTCGGCGGCCAGCCCGACCGTGCGGGCGGCCAGACGGAGCGAACCCGGGCCGGTGCCGGTACGGCGGTGGTGGACGGCCTCCAGGCGCAGGTGGGGCCCGTAGATGTCGCGCCAAGGGCTGAGCAGGTCGGTGGCCTTGTCCGGGCGGCCCTGGGCGAGGGCGTGGACGGGTTCCGAGGCGGGGCCGAGCAGCGCGGTCAGGCCTTCGGCGTGCTGGTGGAGGGCCGGCCAGGGAACGATCGGCTGGCCGCCGCCGGCAGCGGCCCGAGCGGCCCAGCCGGCGGTGATCAGCGCGCACAGGTTCGCCCAGCCGGTCCGGTCACGGGCCAACAGGGTGATCCGCGGGGCGGACTCGTCCACGAACGCCCCGCCGCGCACCGGCGTCCGCGACCGGGCTCCCGCTGCCGCGCCCGGCGGCAGCTGGAGGCGGGGCACGGCCAGGTCCGCGCCGAACACCGGCCGGATGCCCGCCTTCGCGCAGGCCTTCGCGAACCGCACCGCACCGGCAACGGTGTCACGGTCAGTGAGCGCCAGGGCGTCCAGGCCCAACTCCGCGGCCCGCGCGACCAACTGCTCCGGCAGAGCGGCCCCATAGCGCACCGAGTAGCCGGAAGCGACATGCAGGTGGGTAAACACGCAGGTCGACTCCTCACTACCTCGCCCCCTCCGCCATGTCCGGTTCCCCTCCGCCCTTCCAGCGTAGCGCCTATTCGATAATGTGTTCGACTAGATTTCGATCACATAGCGTTCCCGACGACACGAACCGACAGCGGAAGGACGGGAGGGAGGGTGGAGGTGGACGCAGCGCGGCGTCGATGGCGGCCGACTTCCCCCTCCGTCGGCCCGGTGGCTCCATCGGCGGTTCGCCTGAACACGGAGCCCGCCTCCAACTCCGCTGTTTGTGCCGGGTGCTCAGCCGGTGGAGGTGACCGGCCGCGTCGTCCCCGCGAGATGCTGGGCCAGTCGTTCGAGCGCGGGCAGCGCTCGCGGGCCCAGTGCGGCCACGGTCATCGCGATGGCGACCCCGGCCCAGGCCACCGGGCCGAGGGGTGTGCAGCCGAAGAACTGGCTGACCAGCGGGGTCTCGATCAACCCGACCAGGACGGCCGCCGAGCCCAGGACCGTCACCAGCACGAGCGGGCTGTGCCGTCGCCCGGTCACCGTCTGGATGAGCTGGGCACCCACCACCCCGCACAGGGCCATCGTGCTGGTCCGCCGTGCGGTACCCGGGGTGAGCTTGCCGAGCAGCCAGGCCGTGCTGCCACCGAGCGCGGTGACGACGCCGCGGTGGCGGATCTGCCGCGTCAGGGGATCGCCGAGGACCGCGACCCCCACGGGGACGCTGTCGGCCAGGGCCGACTCGCTGTTCGGGCCCTCCTCGGCGGTCTCCTCCCTGGGGGTGACCGCGACGGCCATCGCCGGAAACATGTCGGTGAGCAGGTTGACCAGCAGAATCTGCCGGGTGGACAGCGGCGAGGCCCCGGCCAGCAGGGTACCGAGGACGGAGAAGCCGATCTCGCCCGCGTTGCCGCCGATCAGGACGCTGATCGCGTCCGCCACGCTGCGCCACAGGGCCCGGCCCTCGGCCACGGCGTCGACCAGCATCGACAGGTCTTCGCTGGTGATCACCAGGTCGGCCGCGTTCCGGGCGGCCGCCGAGCCGCGTACGGCGATGCCGACGCCGACATCGGCGGCGCGGATGGCGGCGGCGTCATTGGCACCGTCCCCGACCATGGCCACCACCCGGCCGGCGGCCTTCAGAGCCTCCACCACGTGCAGCTTCTGCTCCGGGGCGACCCTGGCCACCACCCCGCAGTCGCGCAGGAGGCGGGCCCGGCCGCCGCGGTCCTGGGCGGCCAGCTCATCGCCGGTGACCACCGCCGTGTCGGCCGGCCAGCCGAGTCGGACGGCCACCGCGCGGGCCGTCCGCGGGTGGTCACCGGTGAGCATGACGGGCCGCACGCCGGCGTCCCGGAGGTGGGCCACCAGCGGTGCGGAGCTGGGGCGCGGGGTGTCGGCCAGCGCGACGTAGCCGAGCAGGTCCAGGTCCGTCGGCGGTCGGCCGAGTACGTCGGCGGCCTCCTCGGTGTCGGACAGGCGACGGCCGGCCACCGCCAGTACCCGTAGGCCGTCAGCGGCCAGGGACTGCGCGAGGTCGTCGCCAGTGGCGCCCCTGCAGCCGGTCAGCACGACCTCGGGCGCGCCCTTCACCACGAGCTCGCGGCTCCCGTCCGGGTCGGCCCCGACGGCGGCGGCGTAGCCGCGGCTGGCTTCGAAGGGCTGCACCTCGACGGGAGTCCAGGGCGATCCGGGCGGGGTCGAGGCGATGATCGCCTCGTCGGTGGAGTGCGCATGGATGCCCGCCTCCTGCTCGGGAGTGCGGCAGCTCAGCGCGGCGGCCTGGAGCAGCGGGGCCGCATCGGCGGCGTCAGCCGGGTACTCCGTGCCGTCCGCGGCCGTGACGCGCACCACGTGCAGGCGGTTCTCGGTGAGTGTGCCGGTCTTGTCGAAGCAGACGGTGTCCATCCGGCCGAGCGCCTCCAGGGCGCGCGGCGTGCGCACCAGAACGCCGATCCGGCCGAGCCGCCGGGTCGCGGACAGCTGCGCGACGGTCGCCACCAGTGGCAGGCCCTCCGGAACGGCGGCCACCGCGACCGCGAGACCACCGCGGACCGCCTCCCGCACCGGCCGGCCGCGCAGCAGCGACAGGCCGGTCACGGTGGCGCCGCCGAGCAGGGTGAACGGAAGCATCCGGCCGGTGAGTTCGTGCAGTCTGGCCTGGACGCCGGGCGCCGGGCGCGCGTGGGAGGCCAGATGCGCCGCCCGTCCTGCCTCGGTCTCGTCGCCGGTGCCCACCACGACGGCCTGGCCGTGGCCGGCCACCACTGTGGTGCCCTCGAAGACCATGCAGTGGCGGTCGGTCACGGGGGCCTGGGGGGTGGCGTCCACCTGCTTGGTGGTGGGCAGCGATTCGCCGGTCAGCGAGGACTCGTCCACCTCCAGGTCGTCGGAGAGCAGCAGCCGGGCGTCGGCGGGTACCACGTCGCCGGTGTAGAGCTCGATCACCTCGCCCGGAGCCAGCCGCCCTGCCTCCACCGTCCTGGTCCCACCCTCGCCGAAGTCGGCCACTTTGCGTGCTTTTTGACGCTGACTCAGCCTCAGTCCGGAGAGCGCGTACTCGGCCCGCAGACGCTGGACCCCGCCGACGAGGGCGTTCACACCCATGGCACCGAGCACCATCAGCGCGTCCACGCTCGAGCCGAGCAGCGCGGAGGCGGTAGCGCCGACGAGGAGCAACGGCGTCAGCGGGTCGCGGAGTTCGGCACGCACGGCGTTGAGCAGGCGCACGCCGAGGCGCTCGGGCGCGAAGACCGGATGCCGCACCACCTTCCCGACCGCCTCCCGAACGCTCGCGAGTACGCTCGGCTCCGCGGCCCTGGCCTCGGCCCGCAATCGAGCCAGGGCCTCCTGCGGTTCCAGCGCGTGCCAGGGAACCCGCGCGGGCGGGTGCGGCGCGCGATCGGCACCGACCCTAAGTGCCGCCAGCCAGCCCGAAACGAGGGAGGCGGCAGCGGCGGCGTTGACCGGGCTGAGCCGGAACCCGAGCGGGAAGGTGAGGCGCTCGGAGCGCGCCCCGCGGGTCACCACCAACAACCCGGCGAGTGCCGCACCCGCCTCGGCGAAGACCTTCGCGTGCTCACCGACCTCACGGGCGGTGGGAATCGCCGCCAGCAGCCGCCACGCCCCGGCCAGCCCGTGCAGCAGCAGCACGTCCGCGCCCCACACCACCGCACTGCTGTCGTCGGTGAGCGAGACGGCGATGTCGCTGCACAGCAGGCCGGCCAGCACCTCTCGGCTCTCCGCGCTGAGCTGCTGCTCCGTCGCGGCATGACCGCACGGAACATGGGCCACCGTCAGGACGGTCCGGCCGCGCCGCCGGAGCTCTCGAACCACATCGGCCAAGGACCGCTCCGCGCCCACGAGTTCGTCCGCGAGCGGTCCGAAGTCACCGAGCGTGCCGTCGTCCTGCACCACGACGTGAAGACCGGCCCGCCGGGCCGCGTCCAACGCCGCCTCGGCCAGCGGATCCAGCTCCCAGCCGACCAGGACGGTGCCGATGTCCCTGCCCCGCTCGGACGCGACCATCAACCCGGTCTCCGAGCCGCGCTGGTCCGGCACCGGGCTCAGGCCGATCCCCTCGCCGGACTCCAGGGCCGCGGTCGCGGCCTGCCACAACCGGTCGTGGTCCCAGTCGGACCGGTTGGAGTTGACGTCCAGGACCGTACGCCGGGTGCTGCGCAACGCCGCGGGGTGGAGAAGCACCGTGTCGACGAGCTCCAGCTGCCGCAACCGGTCGAGATTGCGGACCAGGACACCCTCGCGGGCCAGCTCGGTGCCCAGGGCCGCGGCGAAGGCCGCCGGTCCGTAGCGGGCGGCCTTGGGGTTGCCGGCCATCAGCGCTTCCGCCGCCTCGTGCACGTCCCGGGAGAAGAGCAGCGTACCGACGGCGCCGAGCAGCGCGCCGGTGACCGCCTGGCCCCGGAACTCCTCGGCCGGGTAGCGGCGGATCGCCGGGCGGGCGACCTGCCGGCCGGCCAGGCTCAGCCGCTCCGGCGCGCAAACCGTGTCGTGCGCGGCGTCGAAGGCGGCGGCCCGGGCGACGGCCTCGGCCAGCTGGCCGGCCCGCAGCGCGGCATCCAGGACAAGCGCGGTGGGGGACTGCCCGACGCCGTGGGCGGCCGCGTTGGCGGTGGCCAGCACGAGATCGGTGGCCGACCGGCCGAGACGGCGCCGCAGCGCCACCCGAATCCGCGGGTCCTCGCGCAACAGCGTGACCCCCGCGGTCACCAGGTGCGGTGTACTCCCCAGTTGGACGGCCCGCGCGGCAACCGCGGTGGTGACGCCCACCGCGTCACACGCCAGGGCCAGCGCCCCGGACCGGATGCCGCCCGTGTGGCCCGGGTGCGCGGGCTCCAGCACATCCTCGTCCGGTCGCTCCAGCTTCTGACCGGCCGCCAGCTCGGTCGCCCGCTCCACCACCCGGTCGGCGACCGCGTCCTGCGTCATCCGCACCACCAGCCGGGCCAACCCGCCGTCCCAGTAGGCGGCCAGCACGTCCGGGCGCTGCGTCAGACCGGACGCCACGCGCCTGGCCGCCGCCTCGACACCACGCACGGTCGTCCCCGGGCTCGGACGCAGCGGGAGCTGCACCCGCGATCCGGCACGCCAGTACCCCTGCGCGGGCGACATCGCGTTCAGCCCGACCCGGCCCACCCGCACCGCCGCCGTAGCACCTCGCGCGGTCGTGCGGACCCCCACGTGCGCGGCACCGACCGCCAGCCGCACGACGCTACCGGCCGTCGGGAGGACCCGGCGGGCCTGCGAGGGAACTCCCAGCGCGACGCCCAATCCCGCTGCGGGCAGCCTGCTCAGCAAGCGCAGCATCTCTCTCACCTTCGCGAATGTCGGGAATCCGGGTCCTCCCGCTGTCGCCGACGATCCCGCGGAGCCCGGCGACCCTTCGGTCGCCCGCCTCCCGGCCCAGCCCTCGGGGGGCGGACCGACCGGCCCACCGGCCGTGCGCGCCCTGGCTCCACCAGTACCAGTGTCAACCCGTTCCGCTCACCCGCGCCTGGGCCGGCCGGACCGTCCGCGGCGTCGCCCCGACCGTGGATGCGGCTGCGCGGCGCAGTGCGTCAGGTGTACAGGGCTGCGGTGCGCGGGTCGATGGGGATGTCGATGACGGTGGTGGTCCGCGTGGCGAGAGCTGTGCGGGCGGCTTCGACCACGCTGTCGGGCCCGTCGGCGCGCAGGCCGGTGCAGCCGTATCCCCGGGCGTGGTGGGTGATGTCGATGCCGGGGAGGTCGTAGGAGGGCGGGTGGTGGGCGCCGAAGGTGAGGGAGAGGTCTTTCATCGCGGCGTACTCGCCGTTGTTGAGCACGATGACGATCAGCCGCAGGCCCAGCCTGGCGGCTGTCCAGAGGGCCTGGATCGAGTACTGGGCCGAGCCGTCGCCGAGGAGGCAGACCACGGGGCGGGAGGGGTCGGCCAGGGCGATGCCGACGGAGGCGGGCAGACCCCAGCCCAGACCGCCGCTGGCCGCGTTGTAGTAGCCGCCGCCCCGCCGTACGGGCAGGTTCCGCCACCGCACTTCCCGGAAGGTCGGTGCCTCTTCGACGATCACGGTGTCCGGCGGTAGAACGTCCCCGAGCAGACGCAGGACGTACTCCCCGTGCATGGGTGTGGTCAGTTCGGGGGCGGGTCGGGGAGCCGGTTCGGGGAGCGAGCCGTCGAGGCGTTCGGGCAGGTGGTCAAGGAGTCCGGCGATCCCGTAACCGGCGCGGCCAGGGAGCCGGGAAGCACGTCGCCGTCGGCTCGCCCGCGCCGCTCGTCAGCTCGTCCAGGTCGTAGGCGACGAGCTCCGTGTCGCCCCGCTGCACCAGCAGTCGCCGGCCCGGCCAGCACAGAAACGGACGGGGCATCGGCCTCGGCCGGATCCAAGGGCGCGGCCAGGGCGGCGACGAGTCGAGCACTGACGGTGGCGGCGGTCATGGCGTCTCCGGTACAGGGTGATGGTGCGCGCACTCTGGAGATGACCTGACCCGGACTGCTCGCCCACGCCGACGGCGAGGGGCGGACCCCCTCGAAGAGGCCGGACCGAGCTCGTTCAGCCACGCGGGTGGGCGGGCGGAGTCCGCTCGCCCACCCGCGTCTCGTTCGACTCTCAGCCGACCGAGTAGTGGTAGGGAAGCGCGACGAGCTGGTCTCCCGTGGGCGTGTAACCGTTCTGGCTGAGCGAGCTGGCGTCGTCGAGGTAGATGTCGCCGGACACCGTGCTTCCGGCGGGACCGCTCGGCGTGATGTTCAGGTACAACGTGGTGCTCTGCCCCGGCTGGACGACGACCGGGCTGAACGATGCGTTGGGGTGCAGGCCGAGCTCCCACAGGTCACCCGATGGTGAACCGGCCGACGGATCGAAGGCCCGCGTGATCGCGGTGAGCCCCAGGTTCGCCACCGACGACGGCACCGCGCCGGCCCCGGACGGCCCGGCGGGCTGCGGCACGATGTCCCAGTCGCCCTGCGTGAGATCCGGCATCGCGTAACTGCCATAGGCGTCGTCGCCGTCGGCCGTCGAGGCGAGATCGGGCTCGCCGTTCGCGGGCGAGAAGTCGAACATGACGGGCGCCGTCGAGGTGGCCGTCGCCACGAGCTGCGAGGTGCCGGTCGGTACGATCCACTGCGGTTCGGGCGCGTTCACGGTCAACGGCAACGTCAGGTTGCTCGACGGCGTGAACGAGCTGAGCGGCACGGTTGTCTGCTGGTCGAGCCGGGCGTCGAGGAAGTACGACTCGACGGCGGTCGAGTCGTTGTGCACGGTGACGCTGACCAGGTGTGACGTGCCGGCGGCCAACACCCCACCGGTCGGCACGCCGGTCGTGCTCGCCACGACCGGCGCGAAGTCGACCGTACCGTCGAGCAGCGTCGACAACGCGCTCCCGGTCACCGGATTGCTGAAGCTGACGATCAGCGTCCACGAGCCCGCGGCCGGCGCGAGCACGTGCAGCCGCGCGGCCGAGGTGCTGACGACGGTCTGGTTCGCGCCCGGCTGCCCCACCAGTACCTGATTGCCGGCGCGCGCCGGGTTCTGGCCGTCCGGTGAGACCAGGTAGGCCGTGAACGGATCGGTGGCACCGTTGCCCAGCGCCAGCCGCACATCGAGCGCCGGCTGCCCCGCAGGCACGTTCACCTGGTAGAAGAGGGTCTGCGCCGGTACCCCTGCGCGGCCGTTCCCGCCGATCACGCCGGCGGTGAACTGGCCGACGCCGTCGCGTACCGCAATGACCGAACGCAGTGTCATCGGGACGGAACTCGGTCCCGCCTGCGGCGAGTCGATCGCCAACGACGCGCTCTCGTCGCCGGCCTGTGCGGAAAGCGGCGCGGTGACGCGCACCGTGGTCGAGGCGCCGGGTGCGAGGGTGACCCGCGACGGCGTCACCGTGCCGAAGGGGTGGAACGACGCGACCGTGGCGGCGAAGCTCACCGGCCCGGTGTAACCCGTCGGACCGGCGGCGGGGTTGCCGAGGAAGTCGGTGATCACCGCCGTCCAGCTGCCCGGTGCCGGGGCACGCAGGTCGATGTGCCCGTGATTGCCGTCGCCCTGCGGCAGGCTGTAGCCGTTGAGCCGTCCACGCGGATCGAGCAGGGTCAGGTCGGCGGGTTGCTGGCTGCTGGTCCCCGGATACGCGATGTTCGCGTCGAGCCGGTCCGCGCCGGGAGGCACGGTGAAGGTGAACCGGGCCACGTTGTGGGTCAGTCCGGACGCGTCCTGGTAGCTGGGGCCGCCGTCGCGCAGCGTCGCGGTCCTGCCGGCGATCAGTCGGCTCGCGCCGAGCGTGCGACCCGCAAGTGACACGGTCTGCGCGTCGCGGCCGGTGTTGGTCAGCTGCAACGAGAACGGCGCGGTGGTGCCGGGATCGCCCGTCGCGTCGAGCTGGTCGGTGCTGGTCAGCAGCGTGTCGCCGACCGGCTGCGGGGCACCGTCGCCGGTGCGGACGGAACGCGCGGCCTCGACGGCCCGGTAGGCGTCGACCAGGCCGCTGCCCTGCTCCGAGCCGACGACGCCGAGGTCGTCGGCGGTGCCGGTGATGATCTGATCCACCAGTTGTGGGGTCGGGCCGGCGCCACCGTGCGCCTCCCGGTACGCCTGGATCACCAGCGCGGCCACGCCCGCCACCAGCGGTCCTGCCTCGCTGGTGCCGCCGGACTGGTACACGCCGGTCGGCTGGCCGCGGCCGTTCAGGCAGTCGGGCGCGATCGACGTGTTCGCCGTACAGATCGCCCAGTCCAGGTCGCCCGGCGCCACCACGTTGATGCTCCGCCCCTGCTCGGTCGCGCCACCGGACGACAGGGAGCTGATGTTGTCGCTGACCCAGCCGCGCGCGCCGATGCTGTCGTAGCCGGCCGAGTCGGCCTGGGCGTAGGAGCGGAAGGTGGTGGACGCGCCGACGGAGATCACGCCGGGCTGGGAGGCGGGCGACCAGATGGTGTTCTCGGGGCCGGCGTCGTAGGAGGGCACCGTGATGGTCACCCCGGCCGCCATCGCGTTGGCGTTGGCCTGCTTGATCAGGTCCGCGCTGGTGTCCGGCATCGGGAACGAGCCGGCCTCCTCGTTCAGCACGTTCACGTGATCGACGCCGACCGCGTAGTCGATCGCTTCGAGGAAGGCGGAGGTGGTGGTGTAGTCGTTGGTGGCGTACACCTTGTAGGCGTCCAACGTCACCTGCGGCGCGACGCCCTGGAGCCGGATCAGGCAGGGCTGCGCCAACGGGTGCGTGGTGTAGTCGGCGAGGTCGTACACCTGCCGGCCCTGCGCGGCGATCATGCCGTCGTCGAGGAACGACTCCAGGTCCTCGGACTCCACCGAGCCGCCTTCGCCCGTGAAGTCCTTGTAGTCGGCGATGACGTGAGAGCCGTCGGCTCGGATCAGCTCCGGCGTGTTCACATCGATGCTGCCGGCGATGTCACCGACGATCACGCCCTTGCCGGTCGCACCGAGCGAACGCGCGGTCTGCTCGCGCGGATTGTCGGAGGCCGCGTGCACCGCCTCGACCGCCTCGGGGTCGAGTTGCACACCGCCCACCGGCGCGCAGACTCCGGGTGGCAGGCTGGCCGGCGGCTGGGACCCGCCCGGGGTACCGTCGGCCGCGGCCGACGACACCGGCGGCCCGGGCTGGTCGATCACCTTGACAGCGGCGTCGGGCACGACCTCGGCGACGCTCGAGTCGGACCGCAACGCGGCCTCCTCCCGCGTCGAGACCGTGGCGGCCACGGCGTTCAGCACGTCCATCGAGTGGATGTCCTTGGCACCGGCCGCGTGTAACGCCTTGATCACAGGGGTCTGTGACGCGGCCACCGCCGATTCGCGGACGGCCCCCATGGCGCGCGTGTCCGGCAGGTTCTGGTGCTGATCCGTGAGCACCACGATCACCGGCCGGCTCGGTCCGGCGGGCGACGCGGTCGCTCCCGTCGACGCGACCGCGGCCGGCATCGATCCGAAAGCCAGCGCGGTGGCTGCCAGAACGCTGACACCCACCCCGGTCCTCGGTTTCACGCGCCTCATGAGTCCCCTCCATCTCCGCGCCACCTGAGTCGCGGCGCGGCGATTATCGTCGCCATGGACCTGCCAGTGCTAGAGGGAAAACCCCGGGTTTTCTTCGAAGTTGAGCACTGCGCGGATGTACTCCGGTGCGAACGTGCCGGCCGGCCCATCGGGACGACCGGTACTCCGTCAGCGGCCACTTCCGCGCCCGGTAGCCGGCCCGGGCGATCCACGCCGCGCCCTCGATCGCCGCCGGGTGAGCAGGACGTCGTTGGAGGTACCGGCACCCGCCGACCGCGGCCCGGGCCAGCCGTGGGTGCGGCGCCAGCCGCTGCCCGCCCGGCCCACTGAGAGCAGAAGGCCGAGGCCGAGCTGCCGGCTGGCCCCACCGAACCCGACGGCCCCTGACCCGGACGGCCCACACCCCGCGCCAGGCCACCCACTCCGCCATAACCTGCCGCCATGAGGACCTACAACAGCCGCGTCACGGTTGTCTCCGGAGACGTGGAGTTTCCCGCCGACGCCGAACTCCATGCCGAGCACGCCGAGGGCGCACCGTCCGAGTGGCGCGGCACACTCACGGTCGTGGATCCCAAGGACCTGACCGAGCTCCTTGCCCGCCGCACTGGCATGCTGCTGTTCCCCACGGGACAGGAGGGCGACTTCACGGTGGATCCGGGCGCGTCGCACGAGGCGGGGTCGACGCGGATTCAGATCCTGGGCATGGGTTCGGAGCCGTTCTGACGGCACCGAGGTGCGGAGAGCCCCTGCCATGGCGGGGGCTCTCCGTTGCCCGCGTTCCCCTGGGCGGACTGCTGTGATCACGGGTCCGGACGGCGGGCGTCCCGCCGGTTCCGCCGGCCGGCGGTGAGTGTCCCGTGACAGAGGAGTCCGAGCAGTGTCAGCGAAGTTCGAGTGATGCCGGTCTCAGGGTGTCGGCCTGCCGAAACTGACCATGTCTACGCGTACACCGGACGCCCCCGGCGGTTGCCGTGAGCGGCAACTCTGACTTTGCGTCACATATCGGCAGAGTCAGGCTGATCTCGCCGCGAATCGAGGAAGTGCCAGGCTGCTGTACCCAAGCCCAGGAACAGTGCGGAGTGCACCATGACCGAACGCATCACCACCCTGCTCACGGACCTGCCCGCATTCAAACGCCGCCTGGGCCGCACCGGGGTATGGCTCGCGTCGTTGTCCGCGGCGACGGCGGATGAGGAGCGGCGTACCGTCGCCGCCATCGAGGACCTCGGCTACGGGACGCTGTGGATCGACGAGCCCCCCGCCGGGAAGGAGGCGCTGACCCATGCGGCCCTGGTGCTGTCCGCAAGCCGGCGCCTGATGGTCGCCACCGGGATCGCCACCATCTACGGACGCGACGCGACGGCCGCGGCCAACGGCGCCAGAACCCTGCACGAGGCATGGCAGGGCCGTTTCGTGCTCGGCCTCGGCGTCAGCCACCGGCCTCTCGTCCGCGGCCGCGGACACGACTCCAGCACACCGCTGTCCGACATGCGGGCCTACCTGGACGCGATGGACGCCACGCCCTTCGACGCATCGATCTTTGAGCCGGTGCCCGACTCTGAGGTGAAAACCTCCTGCGGGTGATCGCTATGCGGCGGGAGGCGGTTCGGCGGTGACGTCGTAGCCGAGTTCGCGGAGCTTGGCCAGGT